>JBAVQT010000257.1:0-2127 GCA_049694295.1 Candidatus Acidiferrales bacterium | reverse complement strand
GTCGGACGGACTCGAGGCAATCTCGCGGACTCGTGCCTTGGCGTCGCCCAGCGTCTGGGCGACACCGCGCCAACGGACGCCGTCGGCGTCTGTCTGGAAAATGTCGAAGCTCGCCGTCATAGTGGCGGGCCTGGGCGATCGGCTCTTTTGGACTTTCGAAACTCCGCCTCAAACTTTTTCGTCGTGACAGCACGCGCTCGTTCGGCAGCCACGGCTTGCTTGAGCTCTTCCTCGGCGACCTTGGCGACCAACTTCAACGGAACTTGCTCGAAAACTGTTTTTGGTTTCGGCATCGCAATCTCCTCTTCAAATCCCATACAACGTAACAGGGCGGAAATCATACGGGTCATATCTTTAGGGCGCCGAAGGCCGCGTTTAGAAGGGCCGGACGCCGCTTAAGGCGCGGAGACGGCGGCAATAGCGACGCGAACTCCGTTTCCCGCGCTCGGCTTTACGGATCGCATTTTTAGCTTGCAAACGTCTTTACGAGTGGATACGATAGCGCTGCGTTTATTTAGTGTCTCGTTAAGGAGGTTTCCATGGCCACTCGCCAGCCCAAAACCGCGCCGATGCACTTCAGAACCATGGTGCAATCGGACGTGCCGCAAGGCCGCAACGGCAAGCACAAGCTGATCGTGACGACGATTATGAAAGACCTGGACGAACTGAAACCCGGCGCCGCGCTAAAGGTTCCGCTGGCCGACCTGGCGGAATCGAAAGAGAAGGTGCGTTCCGCGCTGAACCGCGCGACTCGCAAGGAAGGGCGCAAAGTCGCCACGGCGGCCGATGCCAGCTTTCTTTACGTGTGGAATCTGAGCGAGTAACCGCTCAACATGAAGCAGCCCGCAAGTGCCCTGCCCCGACGCGGGAATCTGGCGGGGCCGACAAGTCGCACACTCCTCAATCTCGCCCGCGGGTATCGCCTGGGCGACTCAGCGC
The DNA here is from genome assembly GCA_049694295.1 of Candidatus Acidiferrales bacterium. Classification (GTDB taxonomy): domain Bacteria; phylum Acidobacteriota; class Terriglobia; order Acidiferrales; family UBA7541; genus Palsa-295. The sequence goes on along the minus strand of JBAVQT010000257.1, from coordinate 1,188 downwards.
CAGCAGCGCTCCTGAACGGTGGTGCGCTGCGGGGCGTCGGCCAGAAATGAAATGCACCTGCCAGCTGTGCTACCCTTGAGTTTCCCAATATGAGCGCATCTAAGCTGAATCCCGTCAATCCCCATCCTCTGCCGTCGCAGGTGGTGAAGGCCGACGAACCGCAACTGGTGGCGGCCGCCAAATCCGGCGACGTCAGCGCGTTTGAGACGCTGGTGGGCCGCTATGAGCGGAAGATCTTCCGCCTGGCGCAGAACATCACCCAGAACAAAGAAGACGCCGAAGACGCCATGCAGGAGTCATTCCTGAAGGCGTACGAGCACCTGGGCGAATTTCAGGGCAACTCGCGGTTTTATACCTGGCTGGTGCGGATCGCCGTCAACCAGGCGCTGATGAAGCTGCGCAAGCGCCGTCCCAACGTGATTTCGCTGGACGAGGAAATCGACACGGGCGAAGACCTGATGCCGCGCGAGATCGAGGATTGGGGGCCTTCGCCGGAGGAGCGCTTCAAGCAGACCGAGCTGGGCGGCATTCTGAACGACGCCATCGGCGATCTCGACCCATCTTTCCGAATCGTTTTTCAGCTCCGGGACATCGAAGAACTGTCGACGGAGGAGACGGCGGAAGCGTTGGGGCTTTCTGTGCCGGCGGTGAAGTCGCGGCTGCTGCGAGCGCGCCTGAAGCTGCGACAGAAACTGAACCGATTTTTTCGCCGGGGTGACGATCAGTGAACTGCAAGACATTGGTAGTCGAACTCGAAAGCTATCTGGATCAGGAACTCGACGCCGAGCTTCGCGCGGAAATCGAGCAACATCTGGGAAAATGCAAGAAGTGCCGAGTGATTGTGGATACCACGCAGAAGACCATCCAGATATTCTGCAATTCGGAGCCCGCGCCACTGCCCGTCGATACGCGAGATCGCCTGCACCAAGCATTGGTGAAACGCCTGGGTCGCCCGCGCGCCTAACGCCCCGACAGGCTGTAAACGGCTTCCCCGCTGCGCGACATTCTAGATCCCTCTGGCAACTCCTGGCCGCGCTTCCCCGCTCCACATCGGAATCTCACGCCCAATGCCTCGCTGGCGCGCCAAATTGTAAACGCGGGCGGCGGTGACCACATCCTCGCTGGCGATGCCGCTGGATTTGAAAAGCGTAATCTGGTCGTCGTATTCGCGTCCCGGCGAATCGCCGC
>JBAVQT010000256.1:0-2458 GCA_049694295.1 Candidatus Acidiferrales bacterium | reverse complement strand
GGGCGATCCGGGCGAGCGAGTGGTGACGACGAAACTGACGGTGCATTGCGTGGGCGATCCTCCGGGAAATCAGGAGTACGTGACGCAGAATCGGGTGAACGTGTTCGCGCGAATTCCGGTGAACGATGTGGAGTTCACGAAGGACGGGAAACCGGTGGCGACGGTGAAGGGACACGACACGGTTGATTTGACGATCACGCTGGATGGGCCGGCACGCGCTTCGGGGACCTGGGTGAAACTGGAAGTGTCGCCGGCGGGGAATCTGAACACGTTGCCGCCATATTATCGCGTGTCACCGGGAGCTACGCAGGAAACGATTCGGAATCTGGAGGTACGCAAGCCGGCGGAGAATTTTGAGATTGCGGTAACGGCTTCGACGGTGGGGCGCGCGCAGGAGACGCGGAAACTTACAGTGACGCCATAGCGAAAATATCGCTCGATGCAATTTCAGGAACAGCGCGGTTCCCAACATCGTGATTCAAGTCTCGACGTCCAGGTGGACAAGGAAACTAGACGGACGGATTGCGCCGCCACATTTGACACAAGCGACGGAATGGGACCGGATTTCAATTCTCGTCTTTCCTGCCGAGCGCGACATGACTTCGTGGTCTCCGAACGCGCGTGCGGGACGTGAATTTACGATGCATACGCGCAACGTGGGAAAGATGTCGTGCCGGGACGGATAGAATATCGCTAACCGATGTTCGCCATCCGGCAGTACGCTCGCCTGTTATTTGCCGCTCATAGTAGCTGAATGGTATAGTCCGCGCGTGAACGCGTCAGACACGCCGCGGCGAGCATGGTTGATTGCCGCTGTTGTGTCGGCAACGATTGCGTTGGTTGCTGGTAGCTTCGCGGGTCTTCATGATTGGGCCGTGGGTGCCACGCCGAGCTACGTAGCGTTCCGCGCGTTTCGCATCTTGGTGATCTTCGCTTGTATGGCCATTTTCAGTTTCATCAAATGGTTTTGGGATCGGTGAGCATGGCTACCCGCAGCGGGTTCAAGAACGGGAAGTGTCGTAAATACGTTTGGATACGGAACATGCTGATGTCGGGTTGGCTGACGCTGCTGTTCCTGGCAGGTACTGTTCGGGGCCAGGGGCCTGCTGAGCAAGACGCCGCTACGAAAGCGGTTCTAAAGGTGACAAACGCGCATTTCACCCGCGGCCAAAGATATCCCTCTAACTACCTCACCGTATTCTCCGACCGCAGAGCCGAATGCGACACAGTTGAATGGTCAGGGCAAGAAGCGCACGTTGTGAAAAGTAAAATACTCACGCCTGAAGAGTTTGAACACCTCACTTCGATCCTTAGCGATCCTGAACTCCTTGGGATCAAGTCCAGATATGAATCGAGACGTATCATACTCGACTCGTGGATGGAGTGGGATGTCGGCATTCAGCGTGCTGGCGACTTTCAGAAAATCGCGATAATAAATTTCTCCCCGACGCCGTACCTTCAGAGAACCGATATCGAGCCCTATCCTTTCGCTCTATTGCGATTGGGTTGCTTTGTGTGGAAGTTACGTGATGACGTATACGGAGACGAGCCGGGGGCCCGTGATGTCTTCTGTCAAAAGGCTCTTCAGTCTCAAGTATCTGCGCCCCCGATCCACGTTGATCCTCATGTCGAAGAACTGCGGCTAACCAGACAAATGATGCCGGTATATCCGGAAGCTGCTGAAACCGCAGATATCGAAGGGACCGTTCTCTTCCACGTAGTCATCGGAAAAGACGGGGTGGTCAAGTCGGTTGACTACGTCTCCGGCCCGAGAATCCTAGTGAGGTCTGCAACGGCCGCGCTTAAGGAGTGGCGATACAAACCCACGTTGGTTGGCGGCGTACCTGTTGAAGTGGATACGACAGTCTCGTTGGTATTTTCGCAGCCCCATTGAAGATTCTTTCGAGGAAGGTCAGACGGCCACTTCTTGCGGCGCGAATTGCTGGTCGCAGTCCTTTGTGTACGATCAGTGGGCGAATCTGACTTCCGCGACGGCTACCGGCACGGCTCCGCCGCTGACGCTTGCGGTGAACGCCAACAACCAGGTCTCCACTGCCGGGTTTACGTTTGACGGCGCGGGGAACGAAACCCACGACGCCACCTTTGCCTACGTCTGGAACGCCGAGAGCGAGATCAAGACCGGCGGCGGCGTTAACTACACCTACGATGGGGACGGCGACCGCGTCGAGAAGTCGAATGGGAAGATTTATTGGTACCGGGCGGGAACGGAGATATTGGACGAGTCGGATAGTTCGGGGAATTTCACCAACGAATACGTTTTTTTCGGCGGCAAACGGATTGCCATGCGGAACGTCTCGACCGGCGTCATTTATTACTACGCGGAGGACCTGCTGGGCAGTTCACGTTCTCTTGCAACTTCCAGTGGCACGCTGTGCTACGACGCCGATTTCTTTCCCTTTGGCGGCGAGCACGACTACACCAGCAGTTGCGCGCAGAA
>JBAVQT010000255.1:0-1822 GCA_049694295.1 Candidatus Acidiferrales bacterium | reverse complement strand
AGGGACGTGACCGGCGACGCTATTGAGGAGGCCAGCGATGGTGCTGGCGCTGGCATGCTCGAGAGTAGGGTCGAGCTGGACGCCAAAAAGTTCACCGATTTTGTCGACCGGCGCGCTACCGCGAACGATCATGCGGCCGGAAGGCTCGCGAACGACATCGGGCGCGGGGCGGCGGTCTTCCTCGCCGATTTCGCCAACGATTTCCTCGACTAAATCCTCGATGGTGACCACGCCAGCAAGCAGACCGTATTCGTCAATGACGATAGCCATCTGCTGGCTCTTGCGCTGCATTTCCTGGAGCAGCGCGGAGCCGTATTTCGATTCGGGAACGAAGAGGGCGGGCCGCATGAGTTCACGGACATGGCGATTGGCAGCATCACGTTCGCTGATTTGGAGAATGTCGCGGGCGATCACGATTCCAACAATGTCGTCAAGCGACTTGTCATAAACCGGGAGGCGGGAAAACTTCGTTTCCACCAGCAACTCGCGCAGATCTTCGATGGTGGCGGAAGCGTGGACGGTAACAACATCGGGACGCGGAGTCATCACCTCGCGAACGCGCTTTTCTCCGAACTCGACTACCTGTTCGATGAGGCGGGCTTCGTCCTGTTCGATGAGGCCTCCCTCGGTAGCTGCATCCACGAGAGCTTCGATGGCTTGCTGCTGGTCGGCCGCGGGGGCGGCGGCTTCATCTTCAGAGAGATGAAGAACGGAGATGAGCAGCTCGAGCGTGGCCTGGACGGGCCAGATAATCCAAACGAAGGCGCGAACAATGGGAACCAGCGGCGAGGCCCACGCTCCAGGGGCACGCGCCAGGAGGAGCGCCGGAAGAAACTGCATGGCGACGACAACTTCGGCGCCCAGAAAGAAGGCCATTTCGGCGGCGGCTTCCCAGGTGCCTGGGACAAAAAAAAGCACGCCACGGGCGGTGAGCGCGGCGACTAGAACGAGATTAAAGCGGGCGAGCAGGCTAAAAGACAGAAAACCGCGACGCCGCTCGAGATGGAAGCGCGGTTCGATTTCAGCTTCAAAGGTTTCGAGGTGGCGAAGGGTACGGCCGGTGGTGACGCGGCCGAGCTCGCGATAGACGCGGTCAAAGTAAGAAAAGACAACGAGGCCAACGGTGAGCCCGAGAATACCAACGGTGTAGAGCAGCGCGGGCATCTTTAGGCCAAGCCCAGTTCGCGACGGAGACGGCGTTCCAATCGGTCCATCCGGCCGGAATCGGTTTCGTGATCATATCCCATCAGATGAAGGATGCCGTGAAGAATCAATATGCGCAATTCGTCGGGAAACGCGCGGCCGAATTGGCGGGCGTTACGGCGAGCAACGGCGGGAGCGATGGCGATGTCTCCGAAATAGGAAGGCTGTTTTCGGCGGCGATCTCGAGCACGACTCGAAGGACAAAAATAAGCCTCGTCCGCCACGAAGGACAAAACATCGGTGGAGCGATTCTTGCCGCGGTATTTGCGGTTCCAGCGCGCGATTTGGGATTCGGTTACCAGGGCGATAGATACGGAGTCGGGAGGAAGCCGTAAGCGCAGCAAGACGAGCAAGAGGAAAGCATCGAGCGTGGCGAGCGGGACGCGCGTGCGGCGCTGAAGATTGAGAATCATGCCATTGTACTACGAGCGCGACTGCTGCTTTGAAGAGCCGCCCGAAACGGCTGGATGGCGCCCATTGGCGGCTTTCGCGGCGGAGTGTTCGTCGTAGGCTTTTATGATGCGCTGAACCAGATTGTGGCGCACGACGTCGCGATCGTCAAAATAAATCATGGAGATGCCTTCGATGCCGGAAACGATATCGATGGCCTCGACGAGAC
>JBAVQT010000254.1:0-2345 GCA_049694295.1 Candidatus Acidiferrales bacterium | reverse complement strand
TGGTAGAAGAAGACCAGAAAATTCGAGATGATCAGAAGAAAGGTGATGACGGGGAAGGAGCGCAGCGGGTCGAGATTTTTAAGAGGAAACATGCGGGAAGAATTGTAAAGCAAGCGGCATGATTCGTGACTTGTGATTCGTGAGTCGCGGAGGCAATGCGACGATTAGAGCCGCTGCGCGACTCGATGCGCAGTGTCGGAAGAGTTAAAGCATTAGATGAGATTTCTTCTCGTGCAAATGCGGGATTCCCAAATCACCGTCTTGAAAATCTCAAGTGTTTCTTGCGGTGTCGGCCCGGCGACTCTGCGAGATCCTACAATACGATGGTCATTCGCTTTCCCCGATGACGACCAAGACTTCGGAATAACTGCGCGATCCGCGTTTAGGAATTGCGCGAGGATGGTCGGTGTGATAAAAATTTTTGTTCGGCGCATGAGTGGGATGCGGCATGCTGTGGGTGGCCTGGCGGCGCGAACCTTCGCCAGCGTGTGGGCCGGGAGCGCGGAAGGCACATGAATGCCGGTACATGAGTCGGAAGCGATTGTGTTGCAGAGCTACGCGATCGGCGAGGGCGACCGGCTGGTGAGTTTTCTTTCGCGGAGCATGGGGCGAGTGCGCGGAGTGGCTGCAGGCGCGCGTCGGACGAAAAGCAAATTCGGATCGACGCTCGAGCGGCTGTCTTACGTGCGGATCTGGTTTTACGAAAAGGAAACGCGCGAGTTAGTGCGCATCAATCAGTGCGAACTGATCGAGTCGTTTCTAGCGGCGTTCAGCGACTACGGATCGAGCGTGGCGCTGGCGATATTCAGCGAAGTGAGCGAAGGGGTGCTGCCGGAGCGCGAGGCTTCGGACGCGAATTTTCGGCTGCTGTTGCTGGCAGCGCAGGAAGTGAAGCGGACGGGGAAATCGGAACTACCGCTGGCGTATTTTTCGCTCTGGACGGTGAAGCTGGCGGGTTGGTTGCCGCCGCTCGATGCTTGCGGGCGGTGCGGGCGATCGATCGGAAGCGACGAAGCGGCGTACGTGTCGCCGAGCGCATCGGCGATCGCGTGCGCGAAGTGCCGGGCGCCGGGCCTGCGAACGATTTCACCAGCGGCGCTGGGCGCGGCGCGACGGATGCTCGCGGAGAAATTGAATCGGTTAAGCGAGGAGATCGTGACGCCGCGGGTGGCGCGCGAGTTGAGCGATGTTATGCTGGATGTTGTCGAGCATCAGATTGACCGCAAATTGAAATCGAGAGAATTGTTGGAAGCGCCCGCGAAGTGAGTGAGGCCGATGGAGAGCCGAGAGTTTGGAGTTGAAAGCAAGAAACGCCCCTGAGGATATAGAGCGGCGCGGACAAAGAGTTCAAGTGTTTGTTGAGATTGCTGATTTTTGACGCGCGAGAAATGCGAGACGCGGCGGGACACGGAATTTTAGGTGTTACTTGCAGTGTCGGCTGGGCGACTGAAGAAGCTAGAGGCTGCTTAGAGGGGTGCATGAGCAAGCGAGTGGAAACGAAGACGGTGGCGATGAAGCGCGGCACCGGGAAGAGGCACGGGCTTACGTTTCAAGATTTACTATTTCGCCTGGAGGAGTATTGGACGCGCCGCGGCTGCATCCTGCAGCAACCCTACGATGTGGAGGTCGGAGCCGGCACCATGCACCCGGAGACATTTTTGCGAGTGCTCGGCCCCGATCCGTATCGGGTCGTTTACGCGCAGCCGAGCCGGCGTCCGGCGGATGGCCGCTACGGAGAAAATCCCAACCGACTCTACAAGCACACGCAGTTGCAAGTGATCTTGAAACCTTCGCCAGCCGATGTGCAGGACCTTTATTTGCGGAGCCTGGAAGAAATCGGTATTAATTTGCGCGAACACGACATTCGGTTTGAGGAAGATAACTGGGAATCGCCAACGTTGGGCGCCTGGGGAATTGGATGGCAGGTCCTGCTGGATGGCCTCGAGATTACGCAATTTACATATTTTCAGCAGAGCGGCGGACTGGCGCTGGACCCGATGACCGCGGAGTTGACGTATGGGCTCGACCGCATCGCGGCGTATCTGCAGGGTGTGGAAAGCGTCTACGACGTGATGTGGTCGGAGACCATGACATACGGCCAGGTACGGCTCGCAGAAGAGCAGCAGTATTCGACATACAATTTCGAATACGCGGACGCTGCAGCGACGCGGAAACAGTTTGAAATTAATGAGGCCGAAGCAACGCGGTTGCTGGCCGGGTATGCAGGGACGAAAGGCGCGGCGCGCCGGATCTATCCGGTGTTGCCGGCTTACGATCTGACGCTGAAGTGCTCGCACCTCTTCAACGTGCTCGATGCGCGCGGCGCGATTTCCGTGACCGAGAGG
>JBAVQT010000253.1:0-1972 GCA_049694295.1 Candidatus Acidiferrales bacterium | reverse complement strand
ATGCTGGAGAAACGGTATTCGGGGCGGGCTCCGGGACGCTCGTAAAAATCATCGCGAGCAGCCGAGATGGAGCCATCCACATCGCCGGCGAAAATCATTTCGTAGTGGCGCAGCCGTTCGTTCTCGGTGATGGCACGGGCGCCGCCCTTTTCGAGTTCGCGGACCATGCGAACCGGATGGCCCTCGATGGTGAAATCGAGATCGCGGATGGGCTGGCCGGAAATGAGATCGCGGACGGCTCCGCCGGTGAGATAGATATTGACGTCCTGAGAGCGGGAAAGCTCCTGGACACGCTCGAGAACGGCACGCTGTTCGGGCGAGAGCCGGCTTTCGAGCAAGAAGATATAGTCAGGCATGAGGTGAAAACCTCCGTAAGATTCCGCGCACGTCTCAGGCGCGCGGGTGGTGCGCCTTATAAACCTGTTTCAAGCGTTCCTCGACCACGTGGGTATAGATCTGGGTGGTCGAAATATCGGAATGGCCGAGCATCATCTGGACGGCGCGAAGATCGGCTCCCCGATCCAAAAGATGGGTCGCAAAACTGTGGCGAAGCATGTGCGGCGTCAGGGCATTGCGAAGACCAGCCTTGCGGCCGTAGTCGGAAAGTATCCTCCAAAAAGCGACGCGGTGCATGCGATTGCCCCGGGTAGACAGAAACAGGTACGGAACGGCACCACCCTCGAGCAGATCGGGGCGGCCGCGATCGAGATATTCCTGCACAATCGCGAGGGCGCTCTTGCCCACCGGGACCAGACGTTCCTTATTTCCCTTGCCAATGCAACGAAGACAGCCGATTTCCAACTGGAGGTCGTCAACTCGCAGGTCGCAGAGTTCCGACACGCGAAGGCCGGTGGAATAGAGAAGCTCGATCATGGCCTTATCGCGCAGACCGACCGTGTTGGCGATGTCAGGCTGCTCGAGAAGACGATCGACTTCTTCGAGGGAAAGAAAATGCGGAAGATTCTTGCGAAACTTCGGCGCCTCGATGGTAGCGGCAGGATCGTCATGGACGAAGCCCTCGAGAAGCGCGAAGCGGAAGAACTGGCGAATGGTGACGAGGTGCCGGCCGACCGAGCGGCTATCGAGCCTGGCATGGTAAAGGGAGGCGAGGAAATCGACGATGTCGGAACGGGTGACCGAGGCGGTATCGAGCTTTCGCGCGGCGGCAAAATTGGCGAACTTCCGCATATCGCGCCCGTAGGCATCGAGAGTGTTGGCAGCGAGGCCTTTCTCGATGCGGATGTAGTTGAGAAAAGCGCGAATATGAGGTTCCACTTTACCTTTCCCTAAAGCCAACTATGTGGCGCAAGCTGCGATTCACGAACGCAAATGGCGCCGGTTTCCCGCTGCCGGCGATCCGCAAACCTTGTTTCGGTCTGTAGCTATTCCGGCGCAACGGCAATTCCTAGACCCGCAATGCAGCAGAGCCTGGTTCCTCGCTCCGGCGCAGGAGCAAAAAAAGTTCCGAAAGTTCCTGGCAGCGAAGCAAGCGAGCGATGCCGAAATAAACGGCGGCGGAGACCAAAATCATGGCGACCAGCCAGGCGACCTGCGTCAGGAAGTGCGCCGACACGGCAGCGGGCGAAAAATGGATGGCGGCCAGGCAAACAGCGGTCATAACCGCGGTGGAGACGATCATCTTGGAATGGGAGGCGATCAACCCGTGGGCGCCCAGGCGCCCATAACGCCGGCGAAACACCCAGACCAGGACGGCGAAATTGAAATACGCCGCGAGCGAACTCGCGAGAGCCGGGCCGCCATTGGAAAGAATTCGCACGAAGTAAAAAAGAAAAATGGTATTGAGCGCGATATTGAGGGCGAGCGAGCAGGCGGCGATGCGGGCCGGCGTCATCGTATCTTGCGTCGAGGAATACATGGGGGTAATGAGCTTGATGGCGGCGAACGCCGGAAGACCGAGCGAATACCAAAACAAAGCGCGCGCCGTGAGGAGCACGGAAGAGGGAGAAAACTG
>JBAVQT010000252.1:0-1660 GCA_049694295.1 Candidatus Acidiferrales bacterium | reverse complement strand
ATATCGGCGCGACCCAGAGCTGCCCGTCCCTCGCGGAGGCGTCCGGCGGGCAACAGGTGGCCGCCGCCGAATGGCTTCATCGCATCTATCAGCACGATATCCACATCGCGGGCCAGCTGAAGATGTTGGAAACCGTCATCGAGAACGAACCAGCCGAATCCCTCTTTGGAGAGCGCGCGACCGCGCGACAGGCGATTCGCACCCACGCCGAATGCCACGCGATCTCCCAGCCGCGCCTGCATCAGCCGGACTTCGTCGCTGCCGCTGGCGCTGGAATCCTTCGCCGTATCGCCAGACGCTGGCTTCCCGCGATAGCCGCGCGACAAGATCGCCGCGCGCTTGCCTTCGGCGATCAGCCGTTCAGCGATCCACAGGACCATGGGCGTCTTGCCCGTGCCGCCGACAGTGAGATTGCCCACGCTGATGACCACGCCATCCAGTCGGCGCTGCCGAAGAATTCCGGTGCGATAAGCGCGCGCGCGAAGATGCGTGACGCCGCCGTAGGGCAGCGTCAGCGGCCAGAGCAGAGTTTCCTTCCAGTTCATGACGCCGCGTCTCCAGCCGCCAGCAGCGCCGAAATCCGATCGAGAGCGCGCGCCGTGGCGCCGCGATTGCGATCGGCGAGTTCGCGCGCGGCTCGCCCCATGCTTTCACGCAAACCGGCGTCTTCAATCAATTGCACCCAGACTTTTCCGAGCATGGTACCCGAGTGAACCTGAACTCCCGCGCGCGCTGCGAGAAACTGGCTGGCCATATCGCGAAAATTTGCCATCGATTCCCCGAACACGGGCGGCCGGCCGAACCAGGCAGGTTCGAGAATATTATGGCCGCCGGATGGAACCAGCGAGCCTCCGATAAAAACCGCGTCGGCCAGCGAGTATAGCCCGGCAAGTTCGCCGATGGAGTCCAGTAGGAGAATGTCGGCGCTGTCGTCAAACGGCGCCGCAAGATCCAGCCGGCTACGCCTTGCCACCGTCCAGCCCCCCTGTTCGCTGATCTCGGCGGCCACGTCGAAGCGATCGGGCTTGCGCGGAGCCAGCACTAGCAGAGCATGGCGCCACTTTCGCTGCGCGATATCGAAGGCGGCCAGCACCGCGGCTTCCTCTTCGGCCACCACGCTGCCGGCGACGAACACCGGCCAGCGCTCCTGGCGCCGGATTTCACTATCGAGCCAGCTTCCCAGCGGGCCGATGGCGGGCGGCTCCACGTCATACTTGAGATTTCCAGTGACCGCGATGCATTCCTGCGGCGCTCCCATGGAAGCCAGACGCGCGGCATCTTCGCGCGATTGAGCCAGGAACAGCGTTGCGTCTTCCAGAGCGAGCGCAAAAAGTTCATCCACCAGAAAGCGCCAGCGTTCGAAGCGCGCGAACGATCGCTCCGAAACGCGCGCGTTGGCGAAAACCACTGGCACGCCGCGCCGTCTCGATTCGCGTAGGAAATTCGGCCAGATCTCGGTCTCCATGATGATCACTAGAGCGGGATTGATGCTCGCAAGTGCGCGTCGCACCGCGCCGGTCCAATCCAGCGGAAAATAAAAAATACCGCTGGCGCAGTCCAGGCGCTCGCGAGCCAGGCGTTGTCCGGTCTCAGTGGTGGTGGAAACGAAAATGGCGCGGCCGGGAAAGCGATGCGCCAGACCCTCGACCAAAGGCCGAGC
>JBAVQT010000251.1:0-2623 GCA_049694295.1 Candidatus Acidiferrales bacterium | reverse complement strand
TCGACAGTGGCGCATCAGCCGGTGGTGCAATCCACCGAAATTGAATTCCCGGTGGACGATCGCGACCTGGTGCTGATTGACGATGTGCTCTATACCGGCCGCACGGTCCGCGCGGCGATGAACGGTCTTTTCGATCTGGGCCGGCCGCGGCGCGTGCGTCTCTGCGTGCTGATCGACCGCGGGCATCGCGAACTTCCGATCGAGGCGGCGTTCATCGGACGCACGGTGGAAACCAGCGACACGGAAATCGTGGAAGTCCGGCTGCAGGAAATTGACAACGAGGAACGCGTGATGCTGGTGGATCGAGTTTCCTGAGCACCGGGAAATTTTTTTGAGGCAACGGATTTGGAGCACGGTTCCGGGCAACGCACCGGAGGATTGACAGCTTAAAGGGACACAGTGCCGCAGCGACCGCAACACCTGCTCGGAATTGAAACTCTCACCCGCGAGCAGATCACTTTTTTCCTGGACCAATCCAAACCTTTTCAGGAATTCCAGCGCCATCCACTGAAAAAACTGGCTACCCTGCGCGGCAAGACTGTTGCAATCGCGTTTTTTGAGGCTTCCACGCGAACGCGCATCAGCTTCTCGACGGCCGCCTCGCGGCTGGGCGCCGACATGATGAACCTGCAGGCCGAAGCGTCCAGCCTGAAAAAAGGCGAGTCGCTGCTGGACACGGTGCGAACGCTCGAAGCGATGCGTCCCGACGGCATCGTGATCCGGCACAGCTCGTCGGGCGCCCCTGAGTTTGTCGCGGAGCGCCTGGAAATTCCGGTGTTGAATGCGGGTGACGGCACGCACGAACATCCGACGCAGGCGCTGCTGGATGCGCTGACGATTCGCGACCGGCGCGGCTCGCTGGATGGATTGAATCTCACCATCGTGGGAGACATCCTGCACAGCCGGGTGGCCCGGTCGAACATTCATCTGCTGAGCAAGTTTGGCGCACGTATTACGCTGTGCGGCCCGGCGATGTGGGTGCCGCGCGAACTGGAAAAACTCGCGCCCGGGGTCCGGCGCGTCCTGCGGATGGAGGATGCGCTGGAAGGCGCGGACATCGTGATGGTGCTGCGGGTGCAGACCGAGCGGCTGCACGAACCCTCGCTCGCGCCGGAAGAATATGTGCTGGGTTACCAGCTGACGCCGGAGCGGCTGCGGCTGGCGAAGGCAGATGCCGTGGTGCTGCATCCCGGGCCGATGATTCGCGGCCTGGAAATCGATCCGGGCGTCGCCGACGGAGCGCAATCGGCGGTACTCGAACAGGTGACCAACGGGCTCGCGGTGCGCATGGCCCTGCTTTACCATCTTGTGGGCGGCGCTCCTGCCGACGCCCCCCACCCCGCCAAGGACCGATCGAATGCTTCTACTTAAGAACGGCCGGGTGCTCGATCCCGCGACGAAAACGGACGCGAAGCTGGACGTCCGCGTGGACGGCCAGAAAATCGCGGAGCTGGGCGAGAATCTCGCCGCAGGCGACGCGAAAATCTTAGACGCGAGCGGCACGATCGTCGCTCCGGGGTTCATTGATTTGCACTGCCACCTGCGCGAGCCGGGGCAGGAAATGTCGGAGACCATCGAAACGGGGACGCGGTCGGCGGCGCGCGGGGGATTCACGGCAGTGTGCTGCATGCCCAACACGCAGCCGGTAAACGACAGCGCATCGGTAACTCGTGGAATCGTGGAGCGTGCAGCGGCCGGAGCAGCGGTGCGGGTGTGGCCGATCGGGGCGGCGTCGGTGGGAAGCAAGGGCGAAGCTCTGGCGGAAATCGCGGCAATGAAAGATGCGGGGATTGTGGGCGTGAGCGACGATGGCAGGCCCGTGGCGACGGCGCGGCTGATGCGCCAGGTGATGGATTATTGCCGCTCGCTCGATCTGCCGGTGATCGACCATTGCGAAGATCCGTCGCTCTTTGCAGGCGGGGTGATGCGCGAGGGCGCGCGGTCGGTCCAACTGGGACTCAAAGGAGTGCCGGCGCAATCGGAATCCATCTGCGCGGGGCGCGACGTGGAACTGGCGCTGCTTACGGGAGCGCGGCTGCACATCGCGCACATGTCCACCGTGGGTGCGCTGGAATATGTGCGGCTGGCGAAGCGGCAGGGATTGCGCGTGAGCTGCGAAGTGACGCCGCATCATTTCACATTGATTGATGAAGACGTGCGCTACGACACGCATTACAAAATGAATCCGCCGCTGGCCTCGCGCGAGGATCGCGAAGCGCTGATCGCCGGCCTGGCGGATGGGAGTGTGGACGCCATCGCCACGGACCACGCGCCACACCATCCGGCGAGCAAGGACGTGGAGTTCGATCGCGCTCCGTTTGGGATTTTGGGATTCGAGACGGCGCTCGCGCTGGGGTTGAGCGAACTGGTGGAGAAAAAGCGGCTTTCGCTCGCGCGGCTGGTGGAGCTCTTCACCACCGGGCCGGCGCGGGTGCTGGGTATCCAGCGGAAGCTGGCGGCAGGCGAGATGGCGGATATCACTATTTTTTCGACGGATCTCGAATGGACTTACCGGGCGGCGGATTCGCCCAGCAAGTCGCGGAATACGCCGTTCGATGGGCGGGTATTTCGCGGCGCGCCGGTGGCGACGATTGTGGCCGGCCGCGTGGTGTATCAGCGATGG
>JBAVQT010000250.1:0-3071 GCA_049694295.1 Candidatus Acidiferrales bacterium | reverse complement strand
GGGCCGCCCGGCGTGACGCGCTCGATCAGCACTCCCTGCTCGACGGACAATCCCAGCGCGGAAGCGAGCCCCGGCCACAGGCCGCGCCCTTCGGCGCCCAATGTGGCGCGCCGGACGCGTCCCTGCGTGATCAGATCATCGGCCACGCGACGCGCCGTATTGATGGGAATCGCGAAGCCGATCCCCACCGCGGTGCCGGAGGGCGAGTAGATGGCGCTATTGATGCCGATCACCTGGCCGTGCGAATCGAGCAGCGGGCCGCCGGAATTTCCGCGATTGATCGAGGCGTCGGTCTGAATCGCTTCGTCAATGAAAGTATTGTCGCCGGTCTGCACGGTGCGCCCCAGCGAACTGACGATTCCGGTGGTGAGAGTGCTTTGAAATCCGAAAGGATTGCCGATAGCCAGCACCCGCTGGCCCACCTGCAGATTGCGCGAATCGCCCAGCGGCAGCGGCGTGAGTTTTTTGCCCTGTTCGTCAATCTGGATCAGCGCGATGTCGTTGCGCGGGTCCGCGCCGATGAATTTGGCTTTGTAGCGCGTCTGATCGCCGAGCGTGACTTCAATCGTCTGCGCGCCTTGCACTACATGATAATTCGTCAGGATGTGTCCGGCGGTGTCTATCAGAAATCCGGAGCCGGCGCCCTCGAGCGGCACGGCGTTGTAGAAAAAATCGTACTCCACGGTGCGCGTTACGATGTTGGCCACTGCCGGCGAGGCGTCTTTATATATTTTGACGTTTTCCGCCTCGGTGGCGTCCAGCTTGTAGGCGGCCGGGATCGTGGCGATGGGCTGCGGCAAAGCCTGGACCTTCGAAGGCAGGCGCGGTCCCCAGCGCGATCCCGCCCAGTAGGCGCTGAGTCCGATGATCAATCCAATCGCCAGCAATCGCAGTGCGCGCCGGTCATCTCGTCCCTGCAACATCGCCCTCACCTCTTGGTTCTTTGCGTTCCCGGTTTTTTGCGAATCCGCTGGGCGCCACTCAAGTCATTTACGCCGCAGCGCTACCGAAAGTTTCCGCTAATTTTATTTCGCGGGCGATGCCGCTTGCCGCAGTCGCGTCAGCGCTTCGTTTACTTGCCGCTCGGTTTCTTCCATCGCGCCCGAACAATCTATCGCTTCGTCGGCCACCTTACGCTTTTCCGCGATCGGCATTTGCGCCGCCATGCGCAATTCAGCCTGTTCCGGCGAAAGCCCCCGCTCGAGGAGTCGCTCGACCTGCTGTTCGGGGCGGCACCAACACACCACCAATTTATCGAGCTCCTTGTGAAATCCCGATTCGACGATTAGCGCCGCTTCCACGAACGCAATGTCCGGGCCACCCGGACGGTCAATGGCCGTGAACCATTTCCGCGTGACGTCGAGAATGCGCGGATGGAGAATCGCGTTGAGCCGCGCCCGCCGCACCGCATCGGCAAACACGATCTCGCCTAGTTTCCGGCGATCCACCGCGCCGCCCGGCGCCAAAATCTCGCCGCCGAACTCGCGCACGATTTCGTCATACGCCGCTTGGCCCGGCTCGAGCAGCTCGTGGCCCAGCGGATCGAGCTCCAGCACCATGCCGTCCGCATCGCGAATCAGCGAAGCTACGGTGGACTTGCCCGAAGCAATTCCGCCGGTGAGGCCCACGCGCAACATTACGATCGAACCTTCGCAGCAGCAGGAGCAAGCTGGCCATGACGCATGCGGGCCGCCCGCACGGTGTTGCTCATCAGCATCGCAATGGTCAGCGGGCCTACCCCACCCGGAACGGGAGTGAAGGCTCCAGCGGTCTGAATCACGTCGGGATTAACGTCGCCTACCAGCACGGAACCCTTGGCACGAAATGATTCGAGCTTTTCCGGAAAATTCGCGAAAATCTTTTCAGCTTCGGCGCGGTCGGTGACCACATTTTGGCCAACGTCAATCACGGTGGCGCCGGGACGCACGAAATCAGACGTCACCATCGCCGCGCGTCCAATCGCCGCTACCACGATATCCGCGCGACGGGCCGTTTCCGCCAGATCGCGCGTCTTTGAATGGCAGATCGTCACGGTCGCGCTGGCGTGCAGCAGCAGCAGCGCCATGGGTTTGCCGACGATATCGCTGCGCCCGATCACCACGGCGTTCGCGCCTTCGAGCGGAATTCCGCTGCGCTTCAGAATTTCCATCACGCCGGCGGGCGTGCAAGCCACCAGCGCCGGACGCCCGGCGACCAGATGGCCGACGTTCACGGGATGAAAACCGTCCACATCTTTCGCGGGATCCACGGCATCGAGAATTCGCTTGGCGTCCACCTGGCGCGGCAGCGGCATCTGCACCAAAATTCCATCCACGTCGTCGCGGCGATTCAGATCGTCAACGATCGCGAGCAGTTCGTCCGTGGTGGTCGTTGCCGGCGGCGTGAGCAGAAAACTTGCGAGACCCAGCTTGCCGCACGCGGCGATTTTGCTGTTGACGTAAAGCTTCGACGCGGGATTTTCGCCGACGAGCACCGCCGCCAGGCCCGGGCGCACGCCCTCGGCCGCAAGCGAGGCGATCTCGCCCCCGAGTTCCGAGTAAATCTGATCGCGAATCAGGTTGCCGTTCAGTATCCGCGCAGACAATGGGCGCTCCCGTAAGGTGCATTCAACTTGCCGGAAAGCGCCATCATAGCATACGCAATTTGGCCGTGGCCGCGAGGCTGCCAAAGTGGATGGTGCTGTTGTTCGCGCCAGCCGAAGCTGGTAGCCTCTGGCGAATGAGCGGCGCGTTCGTCCGGAGGGAGCGATGAAGCAGATTAAAAAGTTCGAGCCTTTATCGGTGATGAGAATCGGGGCAATCTGCTACGGCCTGCTGGGAGTGGTGGAAGGAGCATTCCTGGCGCTGATGTTTTCGGTGATGCCGCTTACAGCGGCGAATGCCCCACACTTGCCGCGATTTTTTGGCCTGCTATTCGGAACCGGGGCGATCGTCGTATTTCCCGTTTTGTTCGCATTGATGGGAGCGATTGGTGGAGGCTTGGGAGCGGTGATTTACAATGTTTCGGCGAAATACGTGGGCGGAATCGTCGTCGAGGTGGAGTGATTGTACGCGCGACGCACGTGATCCGTG
>JBAVQT010000249.1:0-12169 GCA_049694295.1 Candidatus Acidiferrales bacterium | reverse complement strand
GCTGGCGAGTGTGCGGGAATTCGGGGACGGCGGCGGTGAATAGCAGCGGCGGTGCGGGGCAGACGGCGGTGGCGCCATTTTGTGTGGATGTGTTTACGGGAAGCAACGCGCTGAACGTGAACCTGATCGAGAACACATCAGGGCAAACGACAGTATTTCCGATTGGCAGCGTGAATGTGACAGCTACGCTGCCTTCGCAGGGCACAGGCGGGAGCGGATCCGCGCAATGAAAGAAAATGCAGCGATTTCGAAGCAGTGCATTGGCTTCGTGCATTCACCCGCGCATGAAGAGCTGTGGACCCCCTGCGAGCGGCAGGTGACGGAGAAAGGGCCGTACTGCCGCGAGCACCGCGATGGATTGATCGGAGCGCTGCTGGGCTTCGACGAAGTCGAGGAGCTCTTTCATGCGCTATGCGATTCACGAGATGAGTTTTCCCACCGAGGACAAGCCACGGATTGGCGACGAGGAAACTCGGGCGAATCCGTCGGAGACACAGCCGAGCTCGGCGCCAACCCACCTCCCGCATCCCGAGGCGCCAGAGGCTTGTCCTCTTCCCCCTCTTGAGGGTGAAGCGATTTTGAAAATTGCGGAGCCGGAGGAGCTAGTGGCAAAACGGCGCGGGGAAAAGAAATCAAAACGCTGCAAGGACAGAATCGCCCCGGGAGTCTTGACGGGACAGGAGCGAGAACAAAAGTCACCGCCGGTGGGCCGGAGCGGGAAGGGCAGAGGCAAGGCGAAGGCAAAGGCGAGACCGATTTCGAATACGCCGGTGCGAAGGCCGTCACGGCGGTCGCAGCGCGTGACGATGAAAGAGGCGATGCGCGAGCAGGGATTGGACGAGCAGAAAGTGGCGGCGACGATCGCGGGAACGCTGGATGTGCTGTGCAATTCAGCCGGCGACCAAGGAATAACAAAACTGTTAGTGGATGTGCTGAAAGATTGCGCGCGGCTGCTGGAACCGCCGAAGGGCGAGCACGGCGGTTTGGGGGAGGGTCCGGTGACGGTGGAATTGGTTCACGATGTGCCGCGACCTGAGCGCGCGAAGGCTTAGACGCAAAAACGAAAGGAGACGATATGGCCACAACGATCAGCCGGACAACGGTGGGATACATTGTGCAATTGGCGGGGATCGGAACGGTGGTGGTGGGAGCGGTGCTGTCGGCGCATCATGCGTTGATTGCGGCAGCATTTTTGGGAGGCGCGGCGGCATTTTACGTGGGCGAGAAGATCCGGACGCTATCGTAAAAAGGGAAGCGGCGGGAGAGATGGCGGGCGCATCCACGGAGCGAGATGACAGCGAGCGTGAAAACCGGGCTGGAGCGCTGGGTGGAGAGGGAGGAAGCGGAAAGCGTCCGCGTGGAAGCGGCCGACGAGGCAGACGCGGCCGGGCGGCTGGGGGAAACGGAGCCAGAAGGCGAAGAAGCTCCGCAGCGGCGGAAGAGAATTGCGCTGGCCTATCGGCCATTTGACAAGCAGCGCGTGTTTCACAGATCGCCGGCGAAATACCGGCTATTTGGGGGCGCGGCAGGGCCGGGAAAATCGAAGGCCCTGCTGATGGAAGCGATCCTGCAGGCGCACGAGCACGCGGACGCCAACACGCTGCTGCTGAGGCGAACGTTTCCGGAGCTGGAGCAATCGCTGCTGCTGTATTTCCGGAGGGACGTGCCGCGAGAGCTATATCACTCGTTTCAAGAATCGAAGCACATGGTGACGTGGTGGAACGGGTCGACGACGAGTTTTGGGTATTGCGCGCGCGAGAACGACGTGTACCAGTATCAAGGCGCGGAATTTCTTTTTATCGGGATCGACGAACTGACGCTTTTCACGCTGCGACAATGGCAATTCCTGACGAGCCGCAATCGCTGCCCCGCGGCGGACGCGTACGCTTGCATGGCGGGGGCCACGAATCCGGGAAACATAGGACACGCGTGGGTGAAGGCACTGTGGATCGATCGAGAACCGGCGGCCGGAATGGAACGGCCGGAGGAGTACGACGCGGCGGACTATGATTTTGTGGCGGCGCGGGTCTACGACAATCCGATCTATGCGGCCGATGAGAATTATCTGAAGACGTTGCGAGCGCTGCCGACGCATTTACGACGCGCGTTTCTGGACGGCGACTGGAGCGTGTTCGCGGGGCAATATTTTGACCGTTTTGATCCGGCGGAACAGGTGATACGGGCGGAGACGGTGGAATGGAAGCCCTGGTGGCAGCGGTGGATCTCGATCGATTGGGGATTCGAACATCCGTCGGCGGCCTACTGGCACGCGTCGGTGCCGGCAAGACACGGAGTGGGAGCGGCGGAGAGGCGAGAAGGCGATAAAGCGGCGCCTTGCGTAGTGTCATATCGAGAATTTGTGACGCATCGGACGCCGCCTCGAGAATTGGCGCGGGAGATTATCGCGCGGTCGAGCGATGGCGCGGGCGAGCGCGAGCGGATTGACGCGATTTATCTGTCGCCGGATGCGTTCGCGCGGAGGACGGACGAAGCGTCCATCGCGGAGCAGATGGGCGATGTGTTCGTGGCGGCGGGGATGCCAAGGCCGGTGCCGGCGGACGATGACCGGGTGGGCGGTTGGATGCTGATGTATCAGATGCTGGAGGCACGGGAGTGGCTGATTACGGGGAACTGCGTGGAGCTGATTCGCACGCTGCCGAGCCTGGTACGCGATGCGGTGCGAGTGGAAGATGTGGAAAAAATAGACGGCGACGATCCAGCTGATGCGGCGCGATACGGATTGAAATCGCGGTACGGCGTGCGGCGAGGTGCGGCGGAGCGATTGCCGCTGGAACACCGAATTGCGGAGCGAGTCACTTCGACGGACCCGACAGTACGGGCAATCCAGGCGCGGCGGGCGCAGATCGAAGAAGCACGGCGGATGCAGCCTATGCCTTTTCGACACCGGCGGCGATAGAGCACCGCAGAAAGAGAAACTACGATGAATTTGCGGAAATGGTGGCGAGCGATCACGACGCTGCGATACACGAAGGAGCTGGAAACCGAGGTGGCGCGGCTGCGGGCGGAGAATCGAGCGATGCTGAATTCGATTCTGGGGATTGCGGGCGTGCCTCCGGTGGTGACGACGGAGTCGCCGGCGCGTGAAGACGCGGGGCCGGGAGAGATTGGCGATCCGGGGAATGAGGCGCGGCAGAAAGAGACAACGGCGCCCGCACGTGCAGCGAAGAATGGCCGCACAGCCCGGAGCATAGCTGGGGGCGGGGCTGGTAGCGCCGCGGGACGAACGAACGGAGCGGCGTTGGCAACGCCAACACGGCGGCGCAGCTGGCAGCAGATCACGCGAATGCTGGAAATCGAAGCGGCGCGCAAACGAGAACCGGTGGAAACCGAGCAGCTGCCGACGGCGCGGTTTGGAACGAGCTCATGACGGAAGGGGTGCGAGCGGCGAGTGAGGATTGAAGAGAGCTGGCAGATTCAGGTTTCAGAGGATTCGCAAGACTCCAGGAGGGAGCGATGCCATTTATTCGGGGACGTTATCACATTAACCCGATCGCGGGTGAAGCGTTGGAAGCGGCGCGGCAGGCTGAGGAGACTTTGCGCGTTTTGGAACAGCGGGCACGCGAAGGCCGTCCTGGGGATGATTCGACAGGATACGGATGCGAAGGGCACAATTGCCAGATTCACCAGGGAACAGGGGCGGAGGACGACGCGAATCCCCAGGATGAGGAGTCCGGAGGGGGAACTGCGAGTAACGCGGGAAACGGCCCGATTCATCGGGTGGAGATCGAGGCTGCCGAACTGGTTCCCGCTCACACGGGACGAGCGCAACGAGGATTTGTAGCGCGGGTTCATCGGACCGTGGTACGGGCAGGCGGCGATCCGAGCGGAGGAAGCGGGAGAGGCGAGGTGCAGGCGGGATCGCAAGCCGAGACACACGCGTTTGCGCGTCCCGGAGATCTGGTCGGCTTTCTGCGGGACCAGCTTGCGAAGAGCGGGCAACAGGGAAATTGAGAGGGCTCTTGATGCGTTCGCGTTGCTTTGGCGAGTTGGTCTAGAATGTGCGGGAGCGGGCGCAGGCGACGAGGAACCGGATGGCGCACGGAATTTGGGATACACCGAGTGGGCGGCAGCGGCGCTGGACCAAACGGCCGGCCGGAGCGGAGAGCATGCCCACGTGGGCGGGGCGGGCGATCATGGTGCTGGCCCTGCTGCTGGCGGGAACGTTTGGGTGGCAGGGATACGAATGGTACGCGCAAAGGGGAGAAAGAGTTGCGGGCGAGGTAATTGGGCGCACTCCGGTTCCGATAGCGGCGTCGCACGGGGACGAAGCGTCTCCCTGGCAGGGCGACGTCCGGGAAGCCATCGAAGCGGCGGCGGATGACGCGCGAAACGGAAACATCACGGCGGCTGAGATGGGGCTGGACCGGGCGGACTCGATCGTGATGGCCGCGCGAGAGCGCGGGGAAACGGCCGCGCCCGACTTTTTTGCCGCTTGCGTCAGCGCGCTGGATCAAACGACGGCCCGACACCCGGACGACTTGCGGCTGACCGACCATGCGACCCAGGTGCGCATCGAATTGGCGCAACTGCGATCGACGATGAACCCGCCGCCCATCTCGGCGAACGACAGTGCGGCTGCCGCGGCAAACGACGAAAAGAAAGACCGGCTGCCAATTTACGCGCCGCGCTCGCTGCGAGCGAATGAGACGCTCACTCCCGCATCGGCGGGCACCAAGTATCTGGACGCAGCCATGATGCCGGATGCGGCGGAAATTTTACTGCCACCATCGACGAGAGTGCTGGCGGACGGCGTGCGCGTGGAGGGAATGACGCTGGGCGGCGCGGCGCAGACGCTTGACGGCATTCAATGGAGTGGCGTGACATTCGTGGGCACGCGGTTGCGATACGAAGGCGGCGAAATCGCCTTGCACGATGTCCGATTTGTGCGCTGTACGTTTGGGTTCCCGGGGGATGAGCGAGGCGCACGGTTAGCCAACGCCATCGCGCTCGGACAAACTTCAATCCAGATACGGTAGACGCGGCGCGAAGGTCTGGCGCCGGCACTGTTCTCTTGTAGTTCTTTCCACCAATCTAACTGTCGCATTCGCGAACAGCGCGAGCTGCGGTGGCTACGGTATTGCACGACCAATCGAACGGACACGCCGCCGGCCATACGCCGGGGCACAAAGGCGAAGACGCATGTCCACGCAGATTCAAACACCGAAAGCTGATCCGGCGATCGTGCCGGTGGAAGGGCCGTCGCTGGGAAGCACAGGTGAAGCGGCAAGCGGATCGGGGACGAGTCCGTACGGCGCGAACAACGAACAACTGCCGGAACGGTTGCAGGAGGCGCTGCGGCGACTGGTGTCGCAATTCAGTCTGGAGTCCGAGCCGACGCGGCGGCAAGAAGTGAGGCGGATCAAGCAAGCGCATCAATTCTGGCGAGGGTTGCAGTATTTGTGGTGGAACGAACGAGACCAGAACTGGCATTTGCCGTTTGAGCAGAAACTGTACGACAACTCATCGGTGGAAGACCTTCCGCGATATGAGTTCGTGACGAACATCTACCAGGCGTTCGGACTTTCGATCGTGTCGGTGCTATCGCAGGACGTGCCGCGGGTGCGATTTTTTCCAGCATCGGCGCAGGCCGAAGAAGATGTGGCCGCGGCGAAGGCGGCGACGGAAGTGGCACAACTGGTGGAGAGAAACAATCGGGTGGGAACGCTGATGGTGGACGAGGCGTTTCACCTTTGGACGGGCGGCAAGGTCGGAGCGTACGTGCGCTACGTGGTGGATGGGCAGCGATTTGGTTTCCATCCGGAGATGGAGATCGGAACGCGTGACGTGAAGGTGGGGGATGACGTGTACGTTTGCCCGAAGTGCGGCGAGGAGACTCCAGCGGCGTCGATGGCGAAGGCCGCAGTTGGCGCGGCGCCAGGGGACATTCGGGTGGCCGCGTCGGGAAATTCGGAAATTCGGGCGTCGAAAGGGCCGGACGCCTGCGCGGCTTGCGGTGCCGTGCTGACGGAAGAAGATTTCGTGGCGTCTGAAGTGATCACCGTGCCGGCGACGCAGACGCGATTGCGGGTGCCGAACGGACAAGAAGTGCTGACGATGGTGGGAGCGCTGGAACTGAAGACACCACCGTGGGCCAACGAGATGCATGAGTATCCATACGTGCAGTGGAACATGGAAGTACATCAAGCGAGGCTGCGCGCGGCATATCCGCAGGCGGCGGACAAAATTGGGCCTCCGGTGGCTACGGGGTCGCAGGAATACGAACGGCTGGCACGGCTGGCGCAGTCGCAAGGCGGCCCGCTGACCGAGGGCGGCGATTTCAACATCAACTTAATAACGTTTGGACGGACATGGCTGCGACCATGGGCATTTTTCGCGCTGGACGATAAATCGCTGCGGGACGAGCTGTTGGGATTGTTTCCGGACGGCGCTTACGTGGCGTTTGCGGGCGATGCCTACTGCGAATCACGAAACGAAAATATGGACGACCACTGGCGAGTGTTGCATGCGCTGCCAGGCGACGGCTCGAGCGGAAGGCCGGCGCTGGGCGATGCGCTGATCAGCGTGCAGGAGCGATTCAACACGCTCTCGAACTTGCAGATGGAGACCTATGAATACGGCATTCCGCCGATTTACGCGGACAGCGAGGTGCTGGATTTTGACGCGCTGCAGAACCAGACGGCTGAGCCTGGCGCGCACTATCCGGCGCGAGCCAAGACGGGGCAGTCACTAGCCGAGGGATTTTTCCAACCGGATGCGGCGCAAGTGCCTCCGGATCTGGCGCAGCATGCCGCGAACCTAATGGGCCCGGTGGCGCAATTTTTAACGGGCGCGTTCCCGGCGCTCTTTGGCGGAGCGATGACGAACAACGACACGGCCGCGGGCTATGCGATGGCGCGAGACCAGGCGATGGGGCGAATCGGGCTGGTGTGGCGCAATATGAAATTCTTCCACGCGGACATCATGCTGCTGGCAGTGGATTGTTTTCGACGGAACAGGCCGCAAGACGTGGAGGTGACACTGCTGGGAGCGGGAGCGGCATTCGAATCGAAGTGGATTCGGCTGGCCGACCTGAAGGGAAACCTTTTCAGCTACCCGGAGACGGACGAACAGTATCCGACTCTATGGTCGCAACAGCGAGCGGTGCTGATGCAATTGCTGGCGACTCCGGATCCGCAGATTCAAGCAGTGCTGGGACATCCCGAGAACATGGGGCTGCTGAAGAGGCTGATCGGGCTGGAGGAGTTTGTGCTACCGGATGAGGAGTCGCGGACCAAACAGTATCGCGAGATCGCACAGATGCTGGGAGAGACGCCAGTGATCGAGCGAAATCCGGCGACAGGAAACGAGACGGCGCTGCCGAGCGTGATGCCGGACGAGTTCGCGGACAATCACACGGTGGAACTGGAAATCTGCAAGCGTTGGTTTTCGTCAGACGGCGGACAGGTGGCGAAGATCGAGGCGCCGGCGGGATACGCGAACGTGCGAGCTCACGCAATGCTGCACCAGGCGTATGCGCTGAAGCAACAGGGAGCGCTGCTGCAGCCGGGACAGATGCCGCCGCATCCGGGAACTCGCGGCGGGCACATGGCGAAGGGGCCGGTGCGCCCCCTGTGAATGCGCGGCACGACGACGCGGTTAATCAGGGCGGGACGAAAATCTAGAGCGCGCGCTCGACAGATGAATTGGCCAGGCGCGAGACGCCGTAGGAAGAGCCTCCAATTTTTGGCGGCGGCGCTACCAGGCGCACGACGTTGCGAAGACGCTCCGGCTTAAAGGGCTTGGCCATGCAAACGACGGCACCGAGCTGATGACTGGAGGCGTAGTCGGCGGGTTGGGCAGAGCGGGTGAGCAGGATCACGGGCACGCCTTGCAGGCGATCGTTGCGTTTGATGATCAGGCAGAGATCGTGGCCGGACATTTCTTCGTTTTCGACTTCCGCAAGAAAGACACTGGGAATGGTGGTGCGAAGAAAGTCGAGAGCCTGCTGGGCGGTGGGGACGGTGACAACCGTATAGCCATCCTGAGAGAGCAGAGCGCGAAGCATATCAGCGCCTTTGGGGTCCGGCTCAACGGCAAGGACGATGGATTGCTGCTTTGGGGAGGACGCGGCCGACGCCGGGGAAGCACCTTTGCCGGCAGATGCGGGAGCGGGAGCGGATTCGCGCGCGTTAGGACCCGCGTAAGAGCTGCCGGCCTTCCTTTCGGATTTGGCCTCAGACCTCGCGGCGGAGAATTGAACGGCGATGTGATATTGGCCGCCCTCAATTGGAACCACGCGGACCACTTCGGCGCGCTGGGCCTGGTTGAGAGCTGCCGCAGCGTCCGAATAAGGAAACATTACGTCGAGGGCCTGGGATTTCCAATAGCCTGCGCGAGCGCTGACGAAGAGCAGGCCGTCGCGTGAGACGTCCACGGACTTGCAGATTTCGGTGAACGGTTCCGGAGCGTTTACAGCGGAGACATGAACTTGAGCGGCAATTCTCGCGCGCTTGCGGCGACGGCGTTCAACGCCGCCGGAAAGAGAAGCGGGGACAGCGGATTTAACATGCGGTCCTGCGGAGGCAATTGGAGTCGTCGTGCTCATGCTGCACCTCGAAAATGAATTCGGGCGGCGGCGCTCCTCAGGACTGCTCCAGCCGGTTCCCCCCGTATTACATGTAGGTTTACAGGCGGAGGCGGCGCGAAGGAATAGTACGAAGGTAACAATTTTCTCATACGGGCCGCGAAAACGGGGGGGCTCGCGTAAGAGCCGTGCTTTCAGCAGATTCGAGACGAGGAGGGTTTGACATGGCACCCGCAGCATCGGCCGCGAGGCCTTCTATCACGGTGAAAGCGCAGGCGAGCGAGGCCACGCCAACGGCGCCATCTCGAAACGCCAGCGACGACGAAATTCTCGGTCTCACTTCGCCGACGCTTCCGCGGCGTACACGAAATTCGCGGAACGGGCAGGAGACCGGCACGGTTGAAGAGAAAGACGTCACCGATCACGGCAGGAGCGAGACGCACGAGGCGTCAGACTTGGGCTTGGCGCGAGAGCCACGAGATTCGCGGGATCCTGACGACGAAGAAGTGGCGCGCGTGGGCGGACGAGGGGCGGAGCTTGGAGACGAGATCTCCGAAGACGCGCGCGCGGCGCTCGACGCGAACCCGGAATTGGAACAGGCTTGGGAAGACGCGAGCGCTTACCGCGAGTCATTTGCAACGCCGGAGGAAGCGCGGGAGGCGACGGCGTTGGTCGCGGATTTGAATCGGCTGGACACGCTATTTCATTCGCGAAGGCCGGAGGATCATGGGGAACTTGCTCGGTCTCTGGCGTCCCTGGACCCGGCGGCGTTTGCGTCGCTAGCGGAGGCGATGGGGCGGGTGTCAGCGGAGTTGAGGCGGGCAAACGGATCCGGTGCTGCGACTCCGAGAGCTACGCCGGAACTAACGGCGGGGGCGACTCAGCCGGCAGCGACAGAGGCGCCAAGTCCGGAACGCGAGCGATCGGCCGCCGCCGCACAGCCGACGCCGACCGCAGCCCAAGCAGAATTCTTTCAGGCGGCCAATGCGGCAGCGGTGGAGGGAGTGTTGCAGGCGATCGAATCGCAGGTGGAACGATTGCTGCCCGAAGGAATTTCAAAGAGCGCCCGAAACCGGGTGGTGGGGGAAATTTATCGAGAACTTGATGGCACGCTGCGGGCGAATCGACAACTGACACAGCAGATGCGCGAAGCATTTCGCGGCGGCGCGCTGGACCCGGAACATCAGCGGGCGATCGTATCAATGATCACGGGACGAGCGCGGCAGGCGCTGCCGGGAGTGGCCAAGCGGGTGCTCAACGAGTGGACGACGACGCTGCTGGCGGCAAACCACGAGCGGCGGACGCGTCAACGCACGGCGGAAAAGCGCGTGGATATCGCGGGATCGGGAGGAAACGGAAACGACGGGCGGAGAACGGCGGCTCCGCGCGAAGTCGATTACGCACGAATGTCCGACGCCGACATTCTGAATTTGTAAAGTCGCCCACCGCATGTACCTGACTCTCGACCCAGGATCGTTGCACGGCAGAGCTTTCGAAGAAAGGCAAATTTCTTGCAAGCGTCCGAGGAGGACACCCTGCAGCCAAAGCTGGTTGCAGCGCTGCACGGCAACGACAGTGAGAACAACGAGGCGGGCGGCGCCAGCCGGCGATACGAAGCGCGCAAGCGCTTAATTGCGCGCATGAAGAAATTCATTCCAAGGGAGACTCACACAAAATGGCACAGATGCAGAATGCGCAATCTGTAGCACTGCAGCTGGAGAAGGTCCGCGACAAACTTCCGCTGCTATACGAGCGGGACGACATTTTGCTGACCATGATCCAGCAGCGCGGCGACGTGGAACGGGTCAGCTCACGCAATATGCGACTGCCGCTGCAAATTCGACCGGGAGGGAAGGCGGGCCTGGTGAACATGGACGGCGGAGACCTGGGCCGCGGATCGGGAACGATCTACGATGTGGCACAAGTGACGCCGGTATTTTTCCGGCACGCGGTGGAAATCACGAAGCTGGTGGAGTACGCCTCGAACGCACCGGACAAAGCGGTGGAGAACGCGGCGAAACGCGAAGTGAAGAACGCCATGGCGCAATTCCGATCGTTTCTGGACAAGGTAGTGCAGACCAACGGAAACGGAGTGCTGGGTACGGTGGGTGCGATCACGACGACCGGCTTGCCGGCGGGAGTGGCAGCACAATTTGGGATGGCAAAGCCGCCTGGCGCGCAGCTTTTTTACTACAACCAGACCGTCCAGGTGTACGACCCAACGCTGACAACGAACCGAGGGTCGGCGAATGTGCTGCTCGTGGATCCATTCAACTCGCTGATCCAGGTGGACAGCCTGCCAGCGGGCACAAGCGTCAACGACCTGATCGTTCACGATGGACTTACGGGCTCTCAACCCACGTCGCTCTTTGGAATTTTGTACCACCAAACAAACGCGACGACCGGTACATGGCTCAACCTAAACCGCACAACCTACCCGGTGGAGTTGGCGACGCCGGCGGTGAACGGCAACAACTCAGCAATCACGCCTGGCGCGGTGCGCTTGGCGATTAACAAAGTGCGGAAAGCTCTAGGCTCAAATCAGGTGTCGAAGTTGATTGCCTACACGGCACTGGAGCAGGAGCACCAGTGGGAGCAACTCGGTGTGACGATTTCGCAGATCATCAAGGAAGGAGCGGGAGGTCGCGCGAGCGATCTGGACTTGCTCTTTACCGGCGAGAAATCGATGGCGGGGGTTCCGATTAAAAGCTCGATCAACGCCAACCAGACGCGGGTGGATTTCCTGGACCTGACGCATTGGGGCCGAGCCGTAATGCAGGACATCGATTTCTACGACGTTGGGGGGCAGACGCTTTTTCCGATCTATGGGACGAGCGGAGGCATTTCCGCGGCGTACATCTTTTACTTCGTGACGGGCTTCCAGGTCTGGAACGACTCGCCGCGCTCAGGCGCTTACATCAGCAACCTCGCCATTCCCACCGGCTACTAAGTGAGGCGAGGGTAAGGCCGAACTGTTGAGAACAACACAGGGGCGGCGGAAACGCCGCCCCTGCTCTTAAGGCGGAAAGAATGATTCAGGTGTTAAGAGAAACGCACGAAGTCCCCGAGGAAATCCAGGGGCGAATTGAACGTGCGGGAGGACGCAATCGCTACGGTGAACCAAATTTTCGAGTGGTGTGGGGTGGCTCGAGGCTCGCGTGGATCGGGGGGCGGTGGTGCGATCATGACGCGAGCGGCAATTTAATTCGCGAGGCAATCGAACTGCGGCGGGTGCCGAAATATCTTCCGGTCGACCGCTGGCATATCGAGCGCTGGGCGCCGCCGGAATCCTACGGGTCGCCCGCGACGTGGTACGCGCAGACAGTGGAAAGCGAAGACGGCGTCCGTGTGCCGGCGCTGGGACCGTTTCCGCAGCGCGGGGAGTACGAGCACTGCTTTACGCTGGAAGGGGCGAGCGGAGAGTTTTTGTCATTGAGCGCGTCAGCGTGCGACTGGGTGGTGCGCGCGATTGAGTGGTCGCGACGGCAGTCACGATCCGCGAGACGAGAAGCGATCGGAGCGCGAGAGACGCGCCGCGAGCGGGCTTGGGATAGCAAGGCAGATGCTCTCCTGGATGACGGCCTGCCTGCATTTCACGGAGAGCGATTTGTGAGCATGTAAACG
>JBAVQT010000248.1:0-5047 GCA_049694295.1 Candidatus Acidiferrales bacterium | reverse complement strand
GCCGTGCGCTTGCCGCGGCCGTTGCCAGCCGCTTCAAATTCCGCGGTCTGCACCTGATACTTCTGTCCATTGACGGTGACGGAATCGAGAGTGAGCGCGAGCAGCGCGCCACCCTTAACTTTGCCTGCGCTATCGGCCTCAACGACGGTGCCGGTAGCGTGCGCGCCTGCCGGAATGACGGTGACTCCGCCAACCGTGACTGGCTCCGCGAGAGACGCGGCAAAGCGGTCGCCGCTGGAGTTGGTTTTGGTGTCAATGGATTGATCGAGTGTGACGGTCAGCGCGGTGCGAACGGGAACGACAATTGGCGGCAGTGGAGGCGGCGGAGCCGGCTGCGCCGCCGACGCCGGAGATGAAGATGTGGGAGGCGCGGAAGAGGTGGCAGACGACGAAACGCCGTTGGTGGCGGAGGGCGACGAAGATTTGTTGCAACCGCCGGCTGCAATTAAAAGGCAGGCGGCGAGCCAGCTGGCGAAGACGTGCTTTCTCATCGAAATCCTCCCAGGTAGTTTGCGACGGTGTCCAATCCGGCAGAAAGTATGCTTGTTTTCCGAATAACGTGGCAACCGCGACGATGCGGACGCTGACCCGGCAGACGTCCAGAACCCTGCAGGCATATCAAGGCAATTGCGAAGCCCAGCGATCCGCGAGCTGTCGATCTGGCGCCGCTCGCGGACCGCGCGGCCTGAAGAGGTCTACTTACCGGGTTGCTTGGCAATGATCAGTTTCGCGATCTTGTTGTAGGTGGCCTGCGGAATAATCTTCTTCCTCACCAGGTCCGTCTTGGCATGGTACGGGCGGCCGTCGATAATTTTCTGTGAATAGACGGCGCCGATGCCGGGAAGCCCGTCAAGCTGGTCCTTGGTCGCGGAATTGATATCAACCAAGTTTGCCGTGGGAGCAGTCGAAGCCTGCGCATGGATCGCCGGGGTGGCCGCGTTGTTGCCATGCGTCACCCCTGCAAAAACAAAAAGTAAGGACGCAGCGAAGATGAGGACTGCGGGAGTCCACTTTTTCATGACATATCTCCTTTACTGAGGCTTTTCGTTCTTTGCAGCTTGGTAGCCCGCTTTGACAGCATCGGATTCGGACATGTATTTTCCGTCTTTCGTTTTGCCGTAATAGCGGGTTCCGGAATAGTGGTAGACCTTCGAATCGGTGTTGACCCAGACGCGGCCGTTGCCTCCGCCAGGAGCGGGAGCCGACGCCTGTGTCTTCGTTGCGGACTTTGACGTGGAGGTCTTAGTGGACGCGGTATTCGACGCGGAAGCCGGCGCACTCGAAGCAGCCCTGGGAGGCGAAGTGGAAGCGGGCGCCTCAGAGTGGGCTGTTGACGCGCTCGCGGTAGGAGTTCCGCTGGATGGGTTCGCAGCCTTCTTGCTGCGGCTCGATGATTTCGTGGACGAGGCCGGCGAAGAAGCTGGAGCCGCGCTCGACGAGCCTGCGGTTGACTTCGAAGCGTTGGCGGTCGAACCGCTCGCGCCGGTGGTTGATTTCTTCGAGCGCGTCTTCTTCGTAGAACTTGATGAAGCGGTCCCCGATCCCGAGGATGACTTGGAGGAAGCCGAGGAATCGCCGGTGGTGGCGGCCGAAGCTGTGCTGGTCTTCTTGGCCTTTGAGGATTTCTTGGTGGTTTTTGCTGGCGTGGTGGACGACGTTGTTGTGGAGCTCGAAGCTGCATCACTCGAGGACTGCGCGGGGAGAGCGGCAGGGGCCAGAAGAACACAGGCAAACCAGAAAGCCGCCGCCGCGAGAATTAGACTCGGCCTGTAAATTTTTCTCATCGTGATATTCCTCCCAAGTCGGATAGGGCAAGGCTCACGTATCTGAAATCCGCACGAACGGCTGGACACACAGACACACCTGAAACCTCAGGGTTAAAGCTCAGGCTTGGGCTTCGACCCGGTGTTCAAAGACAAAATCTAGGCGTCCTTCTCGCCGAAAGCGCCAGTGATGCCCGCCGCCACGCCCTTGGCGCGATCGAGAAGCCCGGAACTTTCCAGGCCCTGAACGTCCGCCATCAGGGTGTTGATATGTTCGGTCAAATGGGCGGGAAGTTTTCCCTTCATATATTCGGTGACGGCATTTACGGCGCTGGTGGCCTGTTCCTGGCTGATGCCGGTCTTCTGCATCACGATCTGAACCAATTCGTTCATGGCGCGGCTCCTTTCGATTGTTTGCGAGGGGTTCGGAAAATCTTCAGCTTAGAAAGGAATCCTCAGATCGAGTCGGGCTGGGCAGGGTCCCACCGCAGGCTCAATCCGCTTAGGGTAGGGCCACGCTAGCTCAGACGGCTGCAAACGGCAAGTTTCTTTTTTGTGAATAGCCGAGCCAAACAGGCGAGCCGAAGAATCAGGCGGAAGATTTCGAGGCGGCCCGCGGCAGCAGATTGCGCAGGAAAAATACAAGATTGGCAGGACGCTCGGCGAGGCGGCGCATGAAATACGGGAACCAATCCGTGCCGAAAGGAATGTAAATGCGCAAACGGAAACCTTCGCCGACCAACTGACGCTGGAGATCGGTGCGGATCCCGTACAACATCTGAAACTCAAAACTATCGCGGCCGATATTTTCGCGGCGGACGAAGTTCCGAGCGGCACGGATCATGGCGGGGTCGTGCGTGGCGATGCCGTGATAAATGCCGCTGGGCAGAATCATCTCCATCAGGCGGACGTAGTTCGCATCCACATCGGCTTTCTGAGGGAAAGCGATATCGGGCGGCTCTTGGTAAGCGCCCTTGCAAAGGCGCAGGCGGCAGCCCGCGGCGAGCAGATCGCGCACGTCCGCTTCGGCGCGGTGAAGGTACGCTTGCATGACGGTGCCAACACCAGCGCGGCGCGCGCGAACGCGCTTGACGATATCCACGGTACGTTGGGTGTAGGCCG
This sequence comes from Candidatus Acidiferrales bacterium, assembly GCA_049694295.1. GTDB lineage: Bacteria > Acidobacteriota > Terriglobia > Acidiferrales > UBA7541 > Palsa-295. Next base: position 2,162 of record JBAVQT010000248.1, on the reverse strand, counting down.
AGCCTTCCATATCCACGCGCACGAAATTTCCGAGGCCGGAAGCATGCGCTACGATGGCATCGAGCAATTCCTCGCAGAGCGCTTCGCTGAGATCGAGTCCTAGCTGCGTCAGTTTGAGCGAAACGTTGGCATCGAGTTTTTCAGCGGCGATGCGGTCGAACATCGCGACGTATTCTTCGGCGGCGCGGCGCGCGCCAGACTCGTCGGAGACATTTTCGCCCAGCAGGTCGAGGCTGGCGAACTGACCGGAGCGATTGACCTCGCGGGCGACGGCGATGGCATCTTCCAGCGTCTCACCAGCCACGAATCGGCGGGCGACGCGACGGCTGACGCCATTGCGCATGATGAAGGGAGCGAGATGCTTATTCGCAGAGAGCCATAGTAGAAAAGCACGCATCAGTGGAGAGAGCCCGGGGTGCGGCGTTCGAGGAAGTGACGTGTTCGCATGCCTTCAGAATTATCGCGCGAGAGCGGCGGCGAAACTAGGCCGTGTGCCCGGCGAGAAACTTTTCGGCGTCAATCGCGGCCATGCAACCCGATCCGGCCGCGGTGATGGCCTGGCGATAGTGATGATCCTGGACGTCACCGGCGGCGAAGACGCCTTCGACGCTGGTGAGGCTGCCGTGATGCGTGAGAATGTAGCCGGCGTCGTCCATTTTCAACTGGTCGCGGAAGACTTTGGTGTTGGGGTCATGGCCGATAGCGACGAAAATACCTTCGGTCGAAATTTGGGACGTCTCGTTGGTTTCGGCGTTGCGCAGTGTGACCAACTCGACGGATTTCTTGGTGACGTCGTGAACTTCGGCTATGGCATACGGCGTCATGAAGCGGATCTTTTCATTGGCGCGGGCGCGATCGAGCATGATGCGGCTGGCTCGAAACTCGTTGCGGCGGTGGATTAAGGTGACGGACTTCGCGAACTTGGTAAGGAAGGTAGCCTCTTCCATGGCCGTATCGCCGCCGCCGACCACGATGATGTCTTTGCCGCGAAAGAAAAAACCGTCGCAAGTGGCGCAGGTGGAAACGCCGTTGCCTAGAAGATTGCGTTCCGATTCCAGCCCCAACATGCGAGCGGAAGCGCCTGAAGCGATGATGAGCGTTTCGGATTCATAGGTTTCGTTGCCGGCCACAACTTTAAACGGGCGCTTCGAGAGGTCCACGGAAGTCACCGCGCCGGAGCGGAATTCGGCGCCGAAGCGCTGCGCCTGTTTGCGCGCGTGATCGATAAATTCCGGGCCGAGGATGCCATCGGGAAAGCCCGGGAAATTTTCGACCATAGTGGTGAGGGCGAGTTGGCCGCCGGGTTCATAGCCATCGAGAACCAAAGGCAGCAGGTCCGCGCGCGCAGCGTAAATCGCCGCCGTCAGACCGGCACAACCGCTTCCGATGACGATCACCTTGCGCACCGAACACTCCTCGCGGATTGGATGAGCCTAGACGGCGAGACGATTCCAAGTCAAGGAGGGCCATTGTAGCATTCCGAGGCCGCTGCGCCAGCGCTTCCGGCGGCGATGGTGAATTGCGCGGCAAGGTAGGCTGGAGCATAATGCGCCAGCGAGCGATAGGCAGATGGCCAGAAGCGCAAACCTTTTTGGAGTGCTGAACGAAACGATCGTACTGCTGCTCGGCGCGCTGCTAGTGCTGATCGCGGTGACGCGCCCGGTGATGTTGCCGGCGCGGCCGGCGGCGTTGGTGGTGCTTGGCGCGTTTCTGATCTTCTGGGGCGTCCGTGCATGGGCGCGGCCGGGGAGTGGCGCGGCACCCGGAGGCGGCGGTACGCAGAGGGCGGTTCGCGCACTCTCGCTGGGGCTGGTGGGCGCGGCGGTGATGGCAATTCCCTTCTTGCCGCTGCGTGATTCGGGGTTGGCGTTGGGATCGGCAGGTGTAGTGCTGGCGATCCGCGGAGCGCTGGGAGCAATCGCGAATGCGCGCATGGGATTGGGCCAGAGGGCAGGACAGGAAATAGAAACTGACTTTCGAGGGAGGAAAAGATGCTGAAAGAATTCAAAGAGTTTGCGATGCGGGGCAACGTGGTGGACATGGCGGTAGGCATCATCATCGGCGCCGCATTTGGAAAAATCGTAACGTCGCTGGTGGGCGACGTCTTGATGCCGCCATTCGGGCGGATTCTGGGCAAAGTGGATTTTTCGAGCTTGTTTATC
>JBAVQT010000247.1:0-4647 GCA_049694295.1 Candidatus Acidiferrales bacterium | reverse complement strand
GGTGGGGCTCGCCGCCCCGGGCGCGTTCGCGAATGCGCTACAGGATTTGTGCGCGAACGGAGCGTTGTGCACGACGCCGGCGGCAAATTTGAATTTCAACGTGCGCGCGATGCCGGGAAGCCAGTAGCACACGGTCGCGCGACTCTTCCGGTCACATGGCCATGCGCCGCGCTCGATCCAATGCTACCCACAGCCGGTCGCAGTGGCCTTCCACGTCACCGAGACGACGCGTCGTGCGCTCTAAGACCTCCATTGCGCGTCTTCGCGACGAGGTGAAGCACCGTTCGAACGTGCCTATTTTGTCGGCGCCGACATGCTGGCGCTGGGCCGCGACAGCTTGGCGGCCAGCACGTCCACTTTTTCGATGGAGGGCGGCTTGGATAAAAGGTCAGGAGCCTTGGCCATCAGCGCCGCGGCGATCTGACCGGAGAGGTGCGCCTCACGCCCCGCCTGATCCGGAAATGTGTCAAAAATTCCGAAGGTCGAAGGGCCGAGGCGAATAGCGTACCAGGTGGTGGTGGCCGGTTCCTGCTGCGCGAGCGCAAGACCGCTCTTCAGAAAACTCTCCACCTCGGATTCCTTGCCAGGCTTGGCTTCCAGCCGAACGAAAAGACCTACTTTCACCGCTTCATTCATGGCGATCTCCTTCACTCGAATGCTATTTCGGACGTGTGCGCCTTCCGCAGGGTGTCTGAAGCTATTGATGCGCCTCGGAGAGTCCGGGATACGGACCGCTAAGCGAAGAAAGAGCTGCAGCGCAAGAGAGCGAGAGAGTGTCTTTCTTTCTGGAAGCACCCAGGCGCGGTTGCTCCACAAAAATCACGCTCGAAATCCGTGTTGACCTGGCTTGGCACGGTCTGATGAGCGGGCGAAAAAAAACGGCTCCCAGCGAACTGGGAGCCGCTTTCTCCAGGTCCTTCGAGCGGACCCTGAACGGTGATCGTGAAGCGCAGCTACTGGTTCTGCGACGGCGTCAGAATCTGGCTGAAGCCGGTGGTGTTGACGCTGCGCAGCATGGGCGTCTGAGGCGGCAACAAGCTCGGCGTCAGGAATTCGGTGTCGAATTTGTAGCCACGAGTGGGCGGACTATATACCTCATTGCAGCACTTGTAAGTGCCGACGGCCTGATGGCTGTAGTAGAGGCTGACAATCGAGCCGTGGTAATAGAGCTCGCCCTGCCAGTCCTCCAGGTAGCGCAGGAAGTTGTGCATGCCTCCGTCGGTGCCAAAGTCAGCGCCGTTAACCCCACCGGGATCCGTAAACGGGATGCCCTTGCCGCCGACAATGGCCGTGCGATACATGGTTTGGCTTCCCGCCCGGCTTCCTAAAGTGTAGGGAAACGCAAAGGAGTTGACGTCGTTCCATTCGTCGGAAAGCAACGTTACGGCGTCCGCGATGATCGAGCAGGCCACGTGCGGGTCGGTGGAAGCAAAGTTGGTATCCAGGCCGGGATCGTTGTAATCGCCCTGAAGATAGACCGGGTTTTCCGCAACAATGGTCAAGCCGCAGGGAACGGCGTCGCAAGTGCCGATGCTGATGCTGCCGCCGTCGACTATTTTAAGAGCGCGGCGGAAGAGCAGCGGAGGATTCTCGCGAAGATCGTTGGTGGTCGAGTGGGTAGCGTCGGGAGCCGTGGCGACAGCAAAGGGCCAAAGGTGGCCGGCGGCCGCGCAGTGCGGATTGTTGACGATGACGGTGCCGAGAACTCCGGTCAAAGGCACAACCGCGACGCCGGGATTGCTCGCATCCGTGTTGCTGATCGTAGGAGTGCCGCCGTACACGCGAAGATACCCAGTGGTGTTTTGTGAAACGCCATTGGTGTAGTCGGACTCCACATCTTCGCCCTGATTCAATGTGCCATCGGGGCAACCGTTGGTGGCGTCGGCGGGATTGACGAAGTCATCGTAACCGAAGGCTCCAGTCTTCCCATTGCCGCCTACCACGGAGGCCGGCGGATTCGAGTCTATCTGGTCGCCGCGACGGTCGGAGAAGTAAATCGTATAGCCGGTTGTGTTGTTGACAACTCCAGCGTTGGCGACGAGCCACGCAGCGAGGTTCTTGACGTCCAGCTCGACGTAATGCATGGTGCCGGCCAGCGTCAGCTCGGCAGCGCCGCCGGCGCCGGTGGTGGATTCGTCGCGAAGCGTTCCTTCGCGAGTGTCAAACAGAACGTTGGGCCAGTAGTCCGTGGCTACCTGGGTCGCCGAGCCACAACCTCCGTTGGGATACGCAGTGCTTGGATTATCGCGCAGACGAGCCAAACGAATCACCGCAGTCGTACTTGGGTCAAAACAGTGGATCGGGCTCGCGTTAGCGATGGTCGGACCTTGTCCGGCCACCTGCGATGCCGGCAGGCTGATTGATCTTTTCGTCGCGCTTGCGGGAAGATTTGCCTTGAGGAGCGGATTCACGTTACGACCGGTGTAACCCAGCGAGAGAATCTGGCTGGTTACGTCGGTCCAGGCGCCACCTGCGATGGTCTGATAGTCAATCTTTATGCAGCCGGTGATGATCGGATCGCCGTTCTTGATCCAATAACCATCGCCGGCAGCGGTCGTTCCGGAATAGGCTGCACCGCCGCCGGCGCCGGAGGCGGGCAGCGGGTAAATCTTGTTGGCAAGCATCAGTGCCGACGCCCATGCTGGAGCGTGGGCGGAGGATGATAGCTGCCCGAGATCCACAGGGGTGCCCGCCGATATATTCGGCAGATTGACGAGATCGCTATCAGTGCAGGTTCCGGAGGTGCCGTAGTCGGAGAGCAGGATGCGAACGCTGGCCAGCGAGTAATAGCGCTCGGCCAGCTTCGCGGGGTTAGAGGTCAACTCGCCATTGAGCGGCAGGCGAATGAGGTCAATGGATTGTCCGCCGAGTGAAGGAGTAGCGATGCCAACGTTGAGCGCGGTGACGCCTGTCTCTTTGACGCCGATGTTGCCGTTGTAAGTGCCGGAAGCGAGATTCGAAAACGTGGGCTCATTGAGCGAGGTGCTAACGGCGCCGTAAACGCTATTGCCAAGCGTGCTGCCCTGCGAAGTCGAGAGAGCCGCGTAGCTGCCGGAGCCTGGGTTGCGGGAGATGTTCACCGTGGTGTTATAGGAACCGCTGGTCGAGGTTCCGTTCTCGAGGTTGGTGCGAATGATTTCGCCCGCGGCGGTCACCTTGTCGTCGAGCGTCAGCGTGCCGCCGTTTTCCGCGAGCCACAAATTGGTGTTGGTGTGCACGCGACCGCCGAAATCGAAGTCGGGGCCGGCAAAAAAGCTCAGGTCGGTGGTCGAGAAAATCCCGAATTGAAAGACGGGTATGGCTACCGTCTGGATCAGGCGTTGGAGCTTGACTTCGGAGCCGGACGGGGTGCGGGCCGTGACGTAGAGAGTGTAAGGAGTGAGCTCGGCAGTGAGACCGGCAGCGGATCCACTGAGAATGGTGCCGTTGTAGGTGGTCGGCGTGGCCCCGCTGTAAGTTATCTCATAGCCGCTGGTGCCATCGGACTTCAGGTATTGGATGTTGGGAATGTTGGTGGGCGGATTGCTGGTAATGGCGTTAATGTCGGCCACGCTTAGATCGTAGTTCAGGTTGAAATCGGTGGCGAGATTGGCCGTGAGAGCTTCCATGCCGGATTCCGCGCCATAGAAGGCCATCTGGCGGTCGGCATTGTTGCTGCCGAGCTTGGTGTCCGTCATCACCAGCCAGGAAAGGCCGACGATGATCGAGGAAACCAGCAAGAGAACCAAGAGCGCGGTGATGAGCGCGATTCCCTGTTGGCGACGGTTCTTCACGGTGATTCTCCTTTTTTGCGCGATCATTTAATTAGAAGCCGTAGTGCCGCTGGTTACGAACTGATTCAGAAACGAAAGGCTTCGAATATTTACTTCGGTTGCAAGATTGTTGCGGAAATAGAGCTGTCCGGAAGTCTCGCCGTGGTAGGCATTTTCCGAACGGGCAGCCAGGAAGAGATTCACTTTGCGAATCTGGCTGGTGGTGTCCGGATACACGGGCTGCCGTTGATTCGAATTGATGGGCGGCGTCAATCCGCTTTCGATGAGGTCGTAGGAAATGGTCAGGTCCTCGATCACCTCACCGACCGGCTCGGCCGGGTTGAAATTGACCTGGCGCATCAGCTCGGGATGGAGGGGATTGGTCACCGTATCCAGATAATAGGTGACCATCCAGATGCGCATGGCGGTGGTAGGCGCAAACGTTCCGGAGCCTGCCGATGTTTCCATCTGCGCGACGGTGCCGGAGGTCATGCCGGCGAAGTTGATGTTAAATGGATCGTTGGTGCTGAAGGTGACCACCTGGCCGGCCACGTTCGAGACATACATCAGGGCCTTCCCGGAGGCGTTCTGAAGATAAATGAGATCGCCGGCGTGAATGCCCGTGTTGGGGCTGGTGATGTCGATACACGTCGGATCGAAAGTGACCGTGAGCGAGTTGGCTGCCAGCACCATGCTGCCGGCCGGCGAGGGAGACGTATTCGCAGCCGCGCAACCGGCGTTAGCGGGCTTGGGTGGGGCGAGATAAATGTCGTACTGGCTGAGCGTGTGACTGTTTTCATCTAAAAGAGTGTTGTCTTCGTAGATGACGGTAATCGTGTCGGACGGCGGTCCGGTGAGCGTCACACCGGCAGCCGTTGGGCTCGGAGTCTGCAGA
>JBAVQT010000246.1:0-12607 GCA_049694295.1 Candidatus Acidiferrales bacterium | reverse complement strand
GGTGGTCCGGCACGTAGGGCCGCCTCTGGAGAATGTGTTCCTGCTTCGCCACCTGCGCGCGCGAGCCGTGGAAAGCGAACGCAGCCGCATCTCACGAGACCTGCACGATGGAATATTGCAGACGCTGCTGAGCCTGAATATCCAGCTCGGTGTCCTGCGCGCAAAGCTGCCTGGAAAAGCCGAGCAGGTCGGCGACGAACTCGCAGGCCTGCAAAAAACCGTGCGGGAGGAAAGCGAAGAGCTGCGATTATTTGTCACCGATCTGCGCCCGCTGCGAGTCGAAAGCGCGGACATGCGCGAACTGATGCTCGGATTCGCGGAGCGTTACCGCAATGAATCTGGGCTGGCGTTGGACCTTTTCATTGAAGATCGCCATTTACGCCTTCCGGACCGCATCTGCCGGGATTTGTTCCAGATTTACAGGGAAGCACTCAACAACGTAAAAAAGCATGCTAAGGCCAGCCACGTCGTGGTAAAACTAGGACAAGACGAGGCGAAAGTATCGCTCGTTGTGGATGACAACGGGAGCGGGTTCAGTTTCTCCGGACGGTACTCCAGCGAACAGCTGGACCGGTTGCGACTCGGACCGATTTCGATCAAGGAACGGACACGAAGCGTGGGGGGAACGCTCACGGTTGAGTCGAATCCCGGTCATGGCGCGCGTCTAACCATAGAAATTCCATTGAGTTGAGATGACGAAAGCGAAACAGGCGGTTCGTATCCTGGTCGCGGACGACCATGCCATTTTCCGGGATGGTCTCCGCAAGTTGCTCGAGGCGGCGGACGACGTGCAAATCGTCGGCGAAGCCTCGAATGGCAACGAGTGCGTCAAAATGCTCGCCAAGCTCAAACCGGACATCCTGCTGCTCGACCTGCGTATGCCGGAAAAAGACGGCCTCGGCGTTCTCGAGGAAGTCAATTTCGATTCGCTTCCCACTCGCGTCATCGTCCTCACCGCAGCCGAAGATGATCGCGACGTGGTTCGCGCCATGCGACTGGGGGCCCGTGGCGTGGTGCTCAAACAGTCGGCCAGCGACCTGCTGCTGAAAAGCATTCGGAAAGTGCATGACGGCGAGATTTGGCTCGACAACCGTATGACCGCTGAAGTGATTGACGCTTTCAAAAAATCCGCCGAATCCGGCCAGCGCCGCGAAAAGCCGTTATTGAGCGAGCGCGAAAAAGAAATCGTGCAGCTTGTGGCTCAGGGATTTCGCAACCGCGAGATCGGCGAGAAACTTTTTATCAGCGAACAAACCGTTAAGAATCACCTCCACAATATTTTCGACAAGCTCGGAGTTTCAGACCGCCTCGAACTCGCCCTGTACGCCATTCATCATCGCCTGATCGAACAGGCCTAGCCGGATTGCCGCGCGTCGGTCGCGCGGCCCGATTTTTCTCGAATCAAAATTTCTTCGCTTAAGATTGTTTTTCGCGCACCTTTTTTCCAGCGCCCGCGCGAGTTGCAGTATTCTGAGTCGTCGAACCTGCTATGACGCCCGCAACCGAGCCGATGCTCCATCCGCCGAATTCTCCGCGAAGTTACGTCCGCGAAGCCGTGCTGCTCGGTTGTCTCGTGCTGCTGGTCTTGTTCTTCGGCGTCACCGCGACGGTCTCGCGCCTCTATCACAAGAAAATTCACACCCTCGCCGATCAGTGGTATGCCCAAGGCGAGCAGAACTTCCAGGCCGGCAATGTCCAGCTCGCGCTCGCGGATTACAGAAACGCGCTCGCCTTTTCGCCCGCCAATCGCATTTTTCAATTCCACCTGGCGCAAGCCCTGGCAGTCGCTGGCGGCGGCCGCGACGAAGAGGCGCGCAACTACTTGCTCACATTGCTCTCGGAATCGCCCGGCAGCGGCGAGATCAATCTGGCCCTGGCTCGGATATCCGCGCGCAAGGGCCCACAGTCGGAAGCGCTGCGTTACTACCAAAGCGCGATCTACGGCGAATGGGCCACCGATCCGATCGGATCCCGCTGGAATGTGCGTCGGGAGCTTTGCGAATACCTTCTCAACCGCGGGCAAATTACCGCCGCGGAAGCGGACGTAATCTCCCTGGCCGACAATACCGATCCGCAAAGCTCCCTGCCAGAGGAACGGCAGCGCGCGAAAATCGCGGGCTCCCTTCTGCTGCGTGCGCAGCTTTGGGAGCGCGCGCAGCAGCAATTTCGTATCCTGCAGGCCGCCGATTCCCATGATCCGGACGTGGCGGCTGGAGCTGGAGTGGCTGCGTTTCACCTTAGGCAGTATTCGCAGGCGTTGATTTACTTCCAGCAGTTGCCGCGCGAACGGCGCAAAGACCCGGAAACCGCTGAGATGATCGAAACGTCACGTCAAATTTTCGGCGCCACACCGTTTCTGCCCGGGCTTTCGGCCAGCGAGCGAGCGGTACGCGCATCGCATGCGCTCGATCGCGCTACGTCGCGCGTAGTAGCTTGCGACCGCAGTATTCAATCCGGCGCAAATCCCGCCGCTATGGCCATTCTTCAAAAACTGCTCGCAACCAGTGCCGCGATGAAAGTGGACTGGAGCGAACGTAATCTGGAACGCCGTCCCGAAAGTGTGGACCCGGCGATGGCGTTCGTGTTCGAGGCGGAAAATGCCGCGACGCAGGCATGCGGCGAGCCGCAGGGCGACGACAAAGCTCTTTGGCTTTTGGGCCAAAGTCGCGGAGGATCGCAGTGACGAATGATAGGAATCTGACCGCGGCTGAAACATCGCCCAACTTACCGCCCGAACGGGCCGCCACATTGCGCAGCGGCGTGAAACGTACTTGGGCAGCTTGGGATATTTGGGCGCGTCAGATTTTTTTACTGCGCGAAGACCAATTTTTTCTCTTACTCGCCGTACTTATCGGAATTTTTTCAGGTTTGGCGGTGGTCTGTTTCCGCGTCGCGATCGAATGGACCAAACTTGAAACGCTGGGATCGTCGCTGACGCCTTCTCCACTGCGTGCGCTGATCGTCCCGGTGGCCGGCGGCTTGATTGTTGCGCTGCTGATGTTGCGGGTGTTCCCGAAGGCCCAGGGAAGTGGGGTGAATCGCACCAAGGAGGCACTCTACATTGCGAACGGCTACGTGCCGTTCCAAACGGTGATCGGCAAATTTCTGACCTGCGCAATTGCCATCGGGACGGGGCAATCGCTCGGGCCCGAAGATCCCTCGCTGCAGATGGGTGCCGGAATTGCCTCTAAGATCGGGCGCAGTTTAAACCTGTCGCAAGAGAAAGTGCGGCTGATTGCGCCAGTGGGCGCGGCAGCCGGACTGGCTGCGGCCTTCAACGCGCCGATTTCCGCCGTGCTGTTTGTGATCGAAGAGGTGATCGGCACGTGGAGCGGCGGCGTGCTGGGCGCGATCGTGCTGGCCGCTGTTTCGAGCGTGGTGACCATGCGCTCGTTTCTCGGCGCGGAGTCGCTGTTTCGCGTCCCGGAATTCCGGGTGGTGCGTCCGGTCGAGCTTCTGGCCTACGCTGCGCTGGGAGTTGTGGGCGGCGTGGCGGCGCTGGGATTTCTGAAGTGGATTGCGTACGCCCGGCCGCGAATCGAGAAGTTGCCGATGTGGACCCGCTACTTGCAACCGGCCGTGGCCGGGCTGCTGATCGGAATAATCGGCATCTGGCTCCCGCAAGTGATGGGAGCGGGATACACGCAGATCGACCAAGCGATGCATGGGCAGTTTCCCTGGGATTTGCTGCTGATTCTCGCGGCGCTGAAGATCCTAACCACGGGCTTTTCGTTTTTGAGCGGCACGCCGGGCGGCATGTTTGCGCCCACGCTTTTTATCGGCGCGATGCTGGGCGGCGCGTTCGGCATGATCGAGCAGCATTTTTTCCACGGGCTCGCCGGAACGGTGGGAACGTTTGCGCTGGTGGGCATGGGCACATTTTTTGCGGGGTTTCTGCGAACGCCGATCACCTCCGTCTTCATGGTGATTGAGGTTTCGGGCAACTATACCGCGATTTTGCCGGTCATGATTTCGACGATGGTCGCCTATCTGATCTCGCGGCATTACCAGAAGGTACCGCTCTTCGATATGCTCGCGCGGCAGGACGGACTGTATCTTCCTTCCGTTGAGGAGCAGCGCGAGCAGGTGGCGCTCCTCGTGGAGAAAGCCATGCGCCCGGCCGATGGTGCGATCGTGGTGGCGGAGAAGGATGCGATTGCGGACGTGGTCCGCCGGGCCGAAGCAAAGCCCGATGTGCCCGTCATGCTGCGGCAACCCGGTGGCCGCTGGCACCTGGTGGACCGCGAGGACCTGAAGCGGCTGTCCGAAGACCCTGCGGGTCCGGGCACGGTCGGCGATGCGAAGCAGAAAGGACCTCTGCCGATCCTCTTCCCCGACCAATCGTTGGAAGAGGCGCTTCAGACGATGGGGGATTGGCCTCTGCTGCCCGTGGTGAGCCGCGCGGATGTCGGCAAATTGCAGGGAATTGTCACCCTGTCCGACATCCTTCGAGGTTTTCGCCGCACTCCCGCCGAATAGTGAATTCGGCTCATCTTGCCCGGCGCGCATGAAGCGCAGCGCCAAGTGCCGTCTCCTGAGCCTAGTACTGTAGTCCCGAAATTGGTCGCCGGAAATGGCTCTTCCGCTCTATTGGTTCTACGGAGCAAGCCCTTTATTCTGTTAGCGAACCCGGAGGTTGTTGCCTGTGGCTCTAAAAGAGCGTCGTGCGACGCGTCGCTTTCTGATGCGTCTGCCTTTAACCGTTCGCTGGACGGATGAAAGCGTAGTTGGGGAAGCCGCGACGGAATCGCGGGAAGTTAGTTCGCGAGGCTTGTATTTCCATTTGCCAAAGGGCCTCAAGAGCGGTTCGCCGGTCGAGATCGTGATGACATTGCCCCACGAGCTTACGCAAGCGGGGCCAGTTCGCGTTCGCTGCTTGGGACGCGTGCTGCGCAGCAGTCCGGAACATTCGGGCGACGTGGGAGTAGCCGCGGCGATCGAACGTTACGAATTCATGCGCAACGGCGAGAACGCGGCGTAACCGAATTCTTACCCAGACCCTGCGGAGATGGGTGAGAACAGCCGGGCGGCTCGGACCCTCAGCCGAACGCCCGGCTACTACTTTTTTTGCCGCATTTCCTGCGTTTTTCCCATAATCCTAGCTCTCGAATTTCGGTTGGGCAGGGCCGAAACGCGTTACTCGAATTCCATGACAGGCGCAGGCTGATCGGCGCCAGCGCGGCCGATCGTAATTTTTGCAGTTAAGTAATTTTCGCCGCGGATTGGAACTCCTGCGATGCGGCGGAGAATTGCGATCTGGCCGACGTGCGTGAGCGCATCCGCCACAGGGCCCTGGAAGAGCTGCTCGACGGAACAGTGCAGCGAATCTTCGGACGAGAGATATTTATCGAACGCTTCAAGCGCGGCGAAGAATCGCTCTGTGCCGCGATCCCAAGATAGCGGAGCGGAGTCGCGCCATTCCTGCTTGCCACGCGCGGCGGAGAGCGCCCAATCGAATAGGTCTGCAATGTGGGCGAGAATTTGGCCGGGAGTTCGCGCTTTTTCGCCGGCGTGAAATTCAGCGAACGAAGGCGGCGCGTCTCGAAGGGCTTTTCCCGCGCGATAGGCGAGCGTGGCGACGGTATGGCGCAGAAGATGACGGCTTGAGTCAGGCGCAATGTGATCCATTCGAACGCTCCCTGCCGCGAATATTAGCATGAGGTGCGGCAGGGAGAATCGAACAACCCTACGGACACATTTCGCCGCTATTTGCTTTCGGCCAGTATCGCGTAGATTTCACGGCGTGCGCGATCGAGTATGTCTCGGATTTTGGTGCGTTCCGCGGCATCACCGGAACGGCCGGCCTGCGCGGCTGCTGCTGCGAACTTCATAAATGAGCCGCGCAGATCCACGCCATCTCCCTCGTCTTCGTCGATTCCGGGCGTGGTGTCGGCGGGCTTGGTGGCGAAGAGTTCGCGGCCGGACTGGGTGATCGTGTACACGCGCTTCCCGTCCACTGACGCTCCGGTGAGGTAGCCACCATCCTCGAGCAATTGAAGCGTCGGATATACCGAGCCGGGGCTTGGGCGATAGCGGCCTTCGCTCTTCTTTTCAAGCTCCGCAATGATGTCGTAACCGTGGCGAGGGCCCTCGGCGAGAACTTCGAGAATCAGAAACTTGATGTCGCCGCGGCGGGCGCGAGCGCCTCGCCAATCCATCCAGAATTCGCGATGCATGCGGCCGCGTCCGAACCGGCCAAAATGACGATCGGAGTGGCAGCCGTGACGTTCGTGTCGTTCAGAAAACATGTGAATCTCCTTGAGTAGACTATGCAGTCGCGACTTAGCGCGACTGCTCATAAGATATCACGATATATCGTTATGTCAAGATTAATCTATACAGGCCATCGGGGCTAGAAGGCTCCCTGGTGATCGCATCCACAGGGCGCGAGACTGGGCGGCAAGGATTGAATCATGTAAAGTGGAGAGCAATGGCTGCCGACGGGGATTTGAAGCTCGCTGGGCGAGTTGCTTTTACTTATCCAAATTTTACGCTCTTCCAAATGGCCCGCATGTGCGTCGTGATCGGGCAAGAGATGGAATCGGTAGCGGTGGGCTGGCAGGTGTATGAAATCACCCGTCGGCCGGTGGATCTGGGTTATGTGGGACTGGCGCAATTCCTTCCTGGCATTCTTCTGTTTCTGGTTTCCGGGCACACGGCGGACCGATTCGACCGCAAGAAGATTTTAGTGGTTTGCTACGCGGGATTCGCGCTTTGTTCGGCGCTGCTGCTGGCGATTTCGTGGCGAGGATCCTCGTCGGTGGCGCTGATCTATGCGGTGCTGGTGGTGCTGGGCATCGTGCGATCATTTAACGGTCCGGCAGCGCGCGCGCTGATGCCGCAATTGGTGCCAGAGGTGCATTTCCCGAACGCGGTGGCCTGGAGCTCGACGATTTTTCAGACCGCGACGATTCTGGGGCCAGCGCTGGGCGGAATTATTTACGCTGCGACGCGCGGTCCTTCGGCGGTGTATGCGGCGACCGTGGTGGCGGCGATTGGGGCGGCGCTTCTGATCATGCGGGTGCGGCCGGAGACAAAGGCGCGGCCGCGCGAGCCGGTGAATGCGAAGACCGTGCTGGCAGGACTGTGGTACATGTGGCGCCAGAAAGTGGTGCTGGGCTCGATCTCGCTGGATCTCTTCGCGGTGCTGCTGGGGGGCTCAGTGGCGCTGCTTCCGGTGTACGCGCGAGAGATTTTGAAGACCGGTCCGTGGGGATTGGGATTGTTGCGGGCGGCGCCGGGCGTGGGGGCGGCGGCGATGGCATTGCTGGTGGCCCATCGTCCTTTGGGACGGCGCGCGGGAAGGACCATGCTGTGGTGCGTGGCGGGTTTTGGTCTCTTCACCATCCTCTTTGGACTCTCGAAGAGCCTGATTCTTTCGCTGATCTCGTTGCTCTTGCTGGGCGCGACGGACATGGTGAGCGTGATCGTGCGCGCGACCATCATCCAACTGGCAACGCCGGACGAGATGCGCGGGCGCGTGAACGCGGTGGATATGGTATTCATCGGAGCGTCAAACGAACTGGGCGAGTTCGAATCGGGCCTGACGGCTCAATGGCTGGGGCCGGTGATAGCGGTGGTGGCGGGAGGCATTGGAACGATATTGGTGACGGCACTGTGGGCGTGGCGCTTTCCGGAGTTGCGAAAAGCGGACCGCTTGACGGACGTGCGGCCGGAAGTGGAAGTGTGACGCCGGAACAGTTGAAGATGTGACAGTGAGGACGCTACCGTGACGGTAAAGGCGCAAGAGGAGAAAACAGGCCGCAAGCATCTCGTAGTGGGCATTGGCGGAACCACGCGCGCGATGTCAGCGACGGAAAGCGCGCTGCGGCTGGCGTTGAAAGCCGCGCATGACGAGGGCATGGAGACAAAGCTCTTCGGCGGGGCGTTTCTGGCGGAACTGCCGCTTTATGCAACGGAGAGCCGGGAACGCAACGCGGAGCAGCGGGAATTGGTGGAAGCAGTCCGAGCGGCGGACGGATTGATTGTGGCGTCACCGGGATACCATGGAGGCGTTTCCGGGCTGGTGAAGAACGCGCTGGACCTGCTGGAGGATTTGCGCGGGGATGTGCGGCCCTATTTGGAGGGACGCGCAGTGGGCTGCATCGTGGCAGCCGCAGGATGGCAGGCGACGGGGACCACGCTGGCGGCGCTGCGGGCGATCGTGCATGCGTTGCGTGGCTGGCCCACTCCGCTCGGCGCTACGCTGAACACATCGGATAAAATTCTGGATCGCGACGGCGAGGTGACGGACGAAAAAGCGTTGGCGCAGATTCGGATCGTGGGCCGCCACGTGGCGGAGTTCGCGCGGGCGCATGGCAGATGACAGCAACGGGCGAGCGGTAGAGATAGACTGGGACGGCCCAGGGGGGCTGCCTGGTCATGCGGCAACTCCTGAATGGAAACATCACCGGCTGAAAAGTTTACGGAGATTGCTTGAATCAGATTCTTGGGGTGCTTCCCGGTCCCAAGCAGGAAAAAGAACGTACAAACGCCCGCTAAAACCTCAGATGCAATTGCCGGAGGTATAGCTGAAACTCCTACGCCCTCAAAAACCTGATTTTTTTTTGCAGACGGCGCACGCTCAGGGTTTCTCGCAGGCGATGGAGGGGAAGAGAAGTGTGACTTCTTTGATATCTTCGTCGGCGCCATCCACGGGGACGGGCGGCGTGTCGATGTGCGCGGGAACGCTGCAATCCCGCTGGCCGGAGCGGCCGGCGTGGCCGGGATCGGGATCTTCGCCGCCAATAAACGTGTAGCGCGCGGATTTGAAAATCGTGAGTTCGTACAGCGCGTCACCAATTTTGCGCGCGGCGGGACTTTCTCCCTGATCGGCCTTGGCCGTGACGTAGACATCTCCTGGAACGCGGCCGTCCGGCCATTTCAATTGCACGCGAACGACGCGAGTCGGATAGCCCTGAGTGAGAATCACATTTACTTTTTGCAAATCCTGCGCGTCCTTGAGATGGATTGGGCGGGCATCTTCGACGCTGGATGCGTGTGGATAAAATGTCCTCGGATACGGCGACGTTGGATCCATGCGGTTGGGACGGTTGAAAACCAGGATGTAGTCGCCGGGGCCGATGTGGTCGAACTCGAAGGACCCCTTTTCGCCCTGAAAGCCCCACAGACCCGGACGATCGCTGTCGTAACGGTCGGCGCGATAGAGTTCGACGGACGCTAGCGGGAGCGGATGGCCATCGCGGCCGAGCACGCTGCCGCGAATTTTTCCGATAGGCAGAGCGTCCACGTCGAATTCGTAGCATGCGTTGTTGGGGATTTCGATCGGCGGCAGCGGACCGTTGACTGTTTTTTGGGAGAGTTCCATGCGCGCGGGAAGCCTGGCGGTGAAGTTGTATTTTCCGGCGTGCACGTCGTAAAAGGAATAGACGCCGTTGGAATCGGCGGCGGTGGAAAATCTATCGAACTTGGAGCGCAGCTTGAGCGGGATATTGCCGAGCGGGTCTTCGGGATCGCCGGTGGGCTCGAGCAGCGGCGGATTGGAGCGGTGAATGACTCCAAAGACGGAAGCGACGCGCTCTCCATTGCGCATGGCGCGAAGCTGCGGCAGGACAGCGCGACCCTCGACGGCGGTGCGCGATCCGCCACAGATCGTGGAAAACAGACGTCCGTCATTTTCCTGCTGGGTGAATACTACGTACTGATCGCCCTTCTTGAAGACCGAGCCGCAATCGCCGTCGTCACCGCCGGAAAAGACGTCGACTTCGGGCGAGTCTGTTCCAGCGAAGCGCTCGTCCACGCGAAAGCGATAGTGGGTGATGGGAGTGGCGGGTGCGGGCGCTGGTTGCGCTGTGGAAGCTGCCGCCGAAGTATCGGTCGATATGGCGGACGCGGCAGCAGCGGATGCGGAGGGAAGCGTTTCGACGGCAGTGACCGTGCCGAGGAACACCACGTCGTCTTTCTGCAAGCCGGGGCAGGCGCCAGGAGGCGCTTTGGAGCAGCCGCAAGCATGGAGAGGCGAAGGAGCGAACAGTATAAGAGCCGAGAGTGCAAGAAGGCAGCGCCGCATCATCCCAAATATCCTACCTTGCGAGGCCGAGAGAAATCGAGTGCCAGGATGAAGATTGTTTCGGACGGTCGCCCTCGATGCGGTTCTGCATCGCGAAAGCTCTTGAACGTTGCGGCGTTGCGCAAGAGTAATCACAGAAGGCAGGGCGCGATGCGGTTTGCTGTTTTGTTCGTTATATCGCATCGTGATATAATGCTTTCATGCCGGGTGAGATCGCAAAGAGAAAGGCAGCTGCCAAGATGAGTCCGCGTGTGCTGCGCCGGCTCGCGCAGTTTCGGTACGAGCTGCGGCGATTTCTGTGGTTCAGCGAGAAGTCGGCGCGAACCGCCGGCGTCACTCCGCAGCAGCATCAGCTGTTACTTGGAGTTGCGGGGCACACGGGCAGGGGCTGGGCGACCATCTCGGAACTGGCGGAATTTCTGCAGGAGCGTCACAACGCCGTGGTGGGATTGGCGGATCGCGCGCTGCAGCGCGGGCTGGTGGCGAAGCATTCGGTGGCGCGGGATCATCGCTTCGTGCGGGTTGAGCTGACGGCGAAGGGGCGGCGAATCTTGGCAGGACTGGCGGCGCTGCATCGGCGCGAACTGAGGCGTTTCGAACGGCGGATACGCTTGCAGGCGCCCGCGAGCCACAAACAATCACGTCGGGAGCAAGACGCATGACGGGTGTGAAGGCGCGAATCTTGAATCATCGGCTGGTGCGGCGATACACGGCCCTGGTGAGCGAAGATCTCACCGCGACCTATTCGCGCGACCTGCACAAATGGCTGCTGGTGGCGCCGGTGATGGGCGTGGTGACAGGGCTGTTCATCACGCTGATATCGAAGATCATCTTGAATTGGACTTGGCCGCCGGTGCTGGCGTTTTATTTGCGGCACTGGTGGGCGATCGTGCCGTGCATGGCGGCGGCGTTCATCGTGGCAGGGCTGCTGATGCAGTACCTGACGCCCGACCCGAACGAGCATTCGACGGAAGAGATCATCCGGTCGTATCACGAGCATCAAGGCGACATTCAGACGCGTCCGTTCATCCCGAAAATTCTGGCGGCCATTGCTACGGTGGGATTCGGAGGCAGCGCGGCGCTGGAGGGGCCCAGCATTTATGGGGGCGGCGCGCTGGGTTCGTGGCTATGGCGGAAGCTGCGGCGCCTGGGCCTGGAGCCGCGCGACCGGCGAATCATGCTGATTTGCGGAGCCGCGGCGGGAATGTCCGCGGTGTTTCGCGCTCCGCTCACGGGAATTATTTTCGCGCTGGAGATGCCGTACAAGGACGACCTGGCGCATGAAGCGCTGCTACCGTCGCTGATTGCGTCGGTGGTGGCGTACGCCACGATGGCGTCATTTTTGGGAGCGCAGCCGCTCTTCGATTTTGGCGCGGGCACGACATACAACGGGCGCGACTTGCTGTGGTGCGCACTACTAGGAGTGATTTGCGGGCTGGTGGCGATGGCGTTTGACATTACCTTCCGGCGGCTGCGGACATTCGTGGTGAAAACGGCCGCGCCGCACTGGACGAAGATGGCGGCGGGCGGCATTCTCACCGGAGCTTGCGGCGTCGCTTTTGTTGCCATTTATCACGGCGGGCTGATTCCGATTGGGCCAAACTACGAAGCGGTGCGCGACATCCTGCAGCATTCGCACGGCTCGGTGGAATTGGTGGTCTTCGGCGCATTCAAGCTGGCGGCCACGCTTTTCACCCTCGGAGTGGGCGGGGTGAGCGCCATGTTCGTGCCGCTGTTTCTGACGGGCGGCGCGATCGGGACGGCGTTCGCGCAATCCGTGGTGCATTCGCATTCGCTGGATCTCTATGCCGCGGTGGGAATGGCGGCTTTCATCGCCGGCGGATACAAGACGCCGTTGACGGCGGTGGTGTTCGTTGCCGAAGCGACTGGCGGCCATTCCTACATCATTCCGGCGCTGATCGGCGCGGCGGTGGCGTATGCGGTGTCGGGCGAAGCTTCGGTATCGGGTGAACAACGCCTGCACGAAGGCGTAAAAGTGTCGGAGCTGTCGCGGATCGCGGTGCGGGAGGTGATGCAGCGCGAAGTGATTTCGATGGAAGCGTCACTGAGCCTGCAAGCATTTGCCGAACAGGCGAAGGCGCACGTTTCGCACACCACCTACCCGGTGCAAGAAAACGATCGGCCGATCGGAGTGATCCACCTGAGCTTGTTGAGTACGGTTGATCCGGAAACATGGGATCGCGCGACAGTGGGGGAGTTTGCGGACCGCGGTGTTACGCGTGTGGCGCCGGAAACCGATGTGGCCGAGGCGCTGAGGCTGCTGATGAGGCAGCGAGCGCAGCATGTGCTGCTGGTGGTGGCCGCGGACGGAAAGCTGGACGGAATCGTGACGAAGACAGATGTGCTTGCGGCGTTGAGCCCGCGAGGAATCGCCAGCACGGATTCCTAAACGACCACGAAAAATTCGCTGCGACCCGCGCAATCCCGCCTACTGAAAGCGATAACCCGGCCGCAGCTCGCAGCGATAGATTTTCGCCTCGTCTTTTTCCACGCGAACGTTGCAATCCGCCCAGCTCAATACTGGATTCGGTCCCAGCGGAAAAACCATGTTGGTGC
>JBAVQT010000245.1:0-3742 GCA_049694295.1 Candidatus Acidiferrales bacterium | reverse complement strand
CGTAATGATGAAAAGCGGACAGGGTTTGCGGCTCGAGATCCGCCGCACCTAAGGGCACGGAATATGCGAAGAACGCGGTGACCAGAATCGCCGCCAACTTTCGCCGCAAGCTGCCTGATTTTTCGGTCATTCGATGGATTTTTCTGGCGTGCCCCAACTGCCATCATAGGCACTTGCGGCGCGTCCACATTAATAGGAAGCACGAGCCGTGCCAGAGGATGTGTCCCATGGTGTGAACGAACGTGTGCGGTCGAAATCGCGCGGTGGCGGATGCCTAGCGCAAGATTCGGGGCAGGTAAATTGTCGAGCTGAAATGTCTGGCAGGCGCTTGAATTTGAAGATTGGACGGGCTGGGTAGCATGCCCCGGCTCCTTTTTTTTGTGGAACCGTCGTCCCCGCATCGCAGCACCCAACCCGCAGACGTCATCTTGGGATGCGGGTTGGGCGGTGACGATGGCTCCAGAGACTCAAATTCTCAGTACGCCAGTTTTAGTACCCCTGAACGTAATATAAGTTATTCTTAATAAATGCTTTAGCGCCATGTACCTCAATCGGGCGTTCTTTACCCTCTTGGCAAACCCCACTCATCGGTCGCGAGCCCCGACTGCTCAGAATCTGCACGTTCCCTTTGACAATCTACAGGAGCGCTAGCATAATCCCTTCTGCAGTCTATCTAGGGGAAGGTATATGAGCCCTTCGGCGGAAATCTTACAAGGTACGCTCGATCTGCTGATCCTGAAAACCCTGGCGCTCGAGCCCATGCATGGCTGGGGCATCGCCCAGCGCATTCAGCAGATCTCGCGCGACGTTTTGCAAGTCCAGCAGGGCTCGCTCTATCCCGCGCTCTATCGTCTCGAGCGCAAAGAATGGATTCAGGCGGAATGGGGCGCGTCGGAAAATAATCGTCGCGCGAAGTTTTACTCGCTTACCAGGACCGGACGCGAGCAGTTGGAAAAAGAGCTGGCCAATTGGGCGCTGCTCTCATCGGCTGTCGCCCTGATTTTGCAGAAAGCCTGATAGAAGCTTGATCTGACCGAAGCTCGACCTGGCTCAAGTTCGAAACAAGGAGCACCGGATGAATCCTTGGCGCCGCTGGTTTTCGCGAAACCGCTGGGAGCGGGAAACGAGCGAAGAGATGCGCTTCCACATCGAGCGTCAGGCACTCGCCAATCTGGCGGCGGGAATGCCGCCCGAAGAAGCGCGCCGCCGTGCCAGGGCGCAGTTTGGAGCCACGGAGGGCGTACTGGAAAGCTGCCGCGAGCAGCAACGCGGTTTCTGGCTCGAGACGCTCTGGGCCGACGTACGCTACGGTTTTCGGATGCTGCGCCGCAGCCCGGGTTTCACCGCCGTGGCCATTCTGACGCTCGCATTGGGGATCGGCGCGAACACCGCGATTTTTTCGATCATCAATGGCCTCTTGCTCCAGCCTCTTCCGTTTCAGCAGCCTGACCGGCTGGTGAATTTGTCGGAAACCGAAGTTTCTCCGGGAGCTTTTCCCCTCACAGGCGCCGATTATCTCGACTGGCAAGAACAGAACCGCACGCTCGACGCCGTCACCCTTTACGATACGGGCGCCAATTTGAACGCTAGCGGCGCCGGAGAAGCCGAACCCGCCCTCGGCACGAATACCCAGGCAAATTTTTTTCCCGTTCTCGGTGTTCCGCCACTGATCGGCCGCACCTTTGACGCTGGCAGCGAC
Source organism: Candidatus Acidiferrales bacterium (assembly GCA_049694295.1). Lineage (GTDB taxonomy): Bacteria > Acidobacteriota > Terriglobia > Acidiferrales > UBA7541 > Palsa-295. Next base: position 2,043 of record JBAVQT010000245.1, on the reverse strand, counting down.
GTCGCCGGAAAGAATCACGTTGTGGTTCTCAGCTACGGCTTTTGGAAACGCCAGTTCGCCGGCGCGCGCGATGCAATTGGAAAATCCCTTGAGCTGAACAACCAGAGCTTCACCGTTATCGGAGTGATGCCTCCCCGCTTCAATTTTCCCGCGGGCACCGATCTTTGGGCTCCCTTGGACATGGCCCCGAAAGCTCTAAGCCCTCGCGGAACGCACCAATATCTCGCCGTGGCCCGTATGAAGGCGGGGGTCACGCCTCGGCAGGCGCAGGCCGACCTCGCGGGTGTCGCGGCGCGGCTTGAAGAGCAGTATCCCAACACGAACCACAAAGTCAGCGCCGTCGTCACACCGCTCAAGGAACAGCTCGTAGGCCAGTCGCGCCAATCGCTCTGGATTTTGCTCGGCGCGGTCGGTCTCGTGCTGCTGGTGGCCTGCGCCAACGTCGCAAATCTTTTGTTGGCGCGTTCCACCGCGCGTTCGCGCGAGATAGCCGTCCGCGCGGCCCTGGGCGCCGGACGACGAAGAATCGTGCAGCAGCTTTTGACGGAAAGCGTGCTGCTGGCAATAGCCGGAGCAATCGTTGGCTGCATGGGCGCGGGTTGGTTTGTGGAATTTGCGCGCGTCCAACTCGCGGCCCGGCTGCCGCAAGCAAGCGCGATTCGACTGGATGGCACGGTGCTGCTTTTCACCGTCGTCGTCAGCGTCCTGGTGGGCGTACTCTTTGGCCTGGCGCCCGCGCTGCACGCCGCGCAACTCGATCTCAACGAAGAATTGAGGACCTCCGCCGCCGTCGTCAACGCCACCTCCGGCAAACGCGGCCTGCGTGACGCTCTGATCGTTGGCGAAATCGCCGTATCGCTCGCGCTGCTCCTTGGCGCGGGTCTGCTCCTGCGCAGCTTCGCCAAACTTCGCGCCTCGGAGATGGGTTTTGATCCGTCGAACGTGCTCACCGCGCGTATTTCGCTTCCGCAAACGGCTTATCCCGATCTCGCGGCGCGCCGTCAATTTTTCGATCAACTCCTCGACCGCATCCAGCGCCTCCCGGGCGTCGAGACAGCCTCGATTTCCAACGTGATTCCGCTTCGCGGCGGCAACAACGGCACCATCGAAATCGCCGGCGATATGAACCCCGAGATGAGCGCCCAGCTGGTGGAATTCAACAAGATCACGCCCGATTTTTTCACCGCCTATCGGATTCCCTTGCTTGAAGGTCGCAACTTCACGCCCGACGACGCGAATCACACGGCCGAAGAAAACCTCAGAGCCAACGCACTAACGCCCGAGCAAGCTCAAAACCCGCCCGCTGACCTCACTTTCATCGCCATCATCAATCGCAAGATGGCCCGCGAGTTCTGGCCGAAGCAAGACCCGGTCGGGAAGGTTTTCAAGTTCGCTGGCTTCCCGATTTCTGTGATCGGCGTGGTGGGCGACGCCAAGGAATCCAGCGACTTGCGAAGAGGTCCGTCCCCCGCAATGTATTTGCCCCTCACCATTGGGCTAGACACCGCCGGTTCCAACTACCTGACCGTGAAGACAAAAATTTCTCCCGCGGTCATGATCGGACCCATCCGCGAGGAAATACGCCGCCTCGATTCTCGCCTGGCGCTTTTCAACGTGCGCACCATGGACGATGTCATCGCGGAATCCATGCAGGACACCACGCTGCAAACTCTCCTGCTCGGCAGTTTTGCCGCGCTGGCGCTGCTGCTCGCGGCCATCGGCATCTATGGCGTGATGGCTTACACCGTTTCGCAGAGACGCCATGAATTCGGCGTTCGCATGGCCCTCGGCGCGCAGCCCGGCAGCGTCTCGCGGCTGGTGCTCTGGCGCGGAATTCGTCTCGCATTCGCGGGCGTCGCAATTGGGCTGCTCGCAGCCCTCGCGCTGGCGCGCTTGATGTCCGATCTGGTATTTGGAGTGAGCGTGTGGGACCCGGTAGCGTTTGCGGGCGCCGCGCTGCTGCTGGTGAGTGTGGCTCTCGCGGCCTGTTATATTCCTGCGCGGCGCGCCACTCGCGTGGACCCTATGGTCGCGCTTCGATAC
>JBAVQT010000244.1:0-6558 GCA_049694295.1 Candidatus Acidiferrales bacterium | reverse complement strand
GGTGTACGTACGATGGCGAAGAAGCCGTCGCGCGAGGCAGCGCGCACCGTCGCCGAACCCCCACTGACCGGCGGGAGAAATGCGACTTCATCGCCTGGCGCCAGTGCCGAGAGCCACGGCGCGTATTCCTGATTGATCGAAGCGGCGAGCGAGGCGCGAAATTCCGCCAGCGCCGGAAACCGGCGCGCGTAGATTGCGAAAAGATCGGCGAGCGTGGCTGGATCGGCGAGCGTGGCGTCATCCGAGGCCAGCCCGGTGATGTCCTTAAGTCGTCCGAAAAAGAGCACGCGAACCTGCACAAGTGCCATCTTAGCGGAAGAGCGCGGCGCGGGCTACGGCTAGCGGGCTGAATGCTGCAAGCGCCGCTCACCCCTTACAGGTCAAGGCGTTCGATTCCTCTTCGCTTGACACTTGCGTCGGGAAGGACCAGTATGCGGCCCTCGCTAAAGTTTTAATGAAACTTTATCTGTTGCAGGGGGAACGCCATGCTCACTCCATACGCTCGGAAATCGGCTCGCCCGAACCTGGCTGCGGTTTCCATTTCGTGTCGCGCCGCTGCAGTCGCCGCTGTCGCCTTCCTGGCGCTGCTGGTTAGCGCACCCCCGATTCTCGCGCAGTCGGCGTACGTCCGCGTGAACCAAGCGGGCTATGAAGCGGGCAGCGGGCCGTTTCGCGCTTACTTAATGTCGGAGGCGGTGGAGAGCGGCGCCACCTACAAGGTGATCGACTCCAACGGCAAGGTCGTATCCTCCGGCAAGGTGGGCGCTTTGCTGGGCACCTGGGGCCACAACAAGAAAGTCACCTACGACGTTTATGCCATTGATTTCGGCGCGCCCGGAGGCGCGATTTACACGATCAAAGTGGCCGGGCCGGTGGCCGCGAAGTCACCGCAGTTTGCGGTGGATTCGCCCGAAGCGCTCTATCCCGGCTTGTTGCTTAACACCCTCTTCTTTTACGAGACGGAGCGCGACGGCGCGAAGTACGTTCCGAACGCGCTGCGCGATGCTCCCGGACATCTGAAGGACGAAAACGCCAAGGTTTACAGCACGCCGCCGCTGGACGTGAACGACGACGTCAACAACGTGCCGCCGACGCCGCCGCTCGAGTCCTCGAACCTCGCGAACATTGATGCGTCGGGGGGATGGTGGGACGCAGGCGACTACATGAAGTACGTCGAGACGGCGAGTTATACGGCGGCGCTCATGGAAATCGGCGTACGCGATTTCCCGGCGCAGATGGGCGCGTTCGCTCCCGTGAATCCGCGCGTGCCTCCAGCCTCGATTTCCTACGCGGGAATGAGCGGCGCAGGCGCGCCGGCGTCCTCCGATTTCACCAAGGAAGCCGATTTCGGAATGGAGTGGCTCGACAAAATGTGGAACGACAAAACCAAAACGCTCTACTACCAGGTGGACAACAGCCAGGAATGGAATTACTACGGCTTCGGGACTCCTTCGTCCGCGACGGGAAATTGCGGCGGAACGTTTGTGACTCCATACTGCCTTTTCACGGAGTACGACATCTGGACGCTGCCGCAAGCGGCTGACGATTATCAGCAGCCGGGCGACCCCGCGCCCTGCGGGCCCTACACTTCCTTCTACATTTGCGATCGTCCGGTATTTCTCGCGGCGCCGGCCGGAGGGAAGATCAGCCCTAATCTGGCGGGACGCCTGGCGGCGGATTTCGCGCTCTGCTACCAGCTGAACCGCCTGACCAACACCGCGAAAGCCAACGCCTGCCTGAAAAAGGCCGAGGATGTTTTCGAGCTGGCCGACACCTCGTATCCCGACCCCGCGCCGACCGTGGACTCCGGATCGTGCAGCAACTGCCTACTGACCATCGTGCCCTTCGACGGGTATCCCGAGAATGTGTGGGACGACGACATGGAACTGGGCGCGACGGAACTTTATTTCGCGCTCGAATTCGCGCGCGAGTCGGGCGCAGTCGCAAGTCTGCCGGCAGGCTTGCTGCAGACCGATCCGAACGTCTACCTGAAAGCGGCTGCGCAGTTTGCAGCGAACTACACCACGAACGTCTACCAGCAAGGCTACACGGACACTCTGAATCTCTACGACGTGAGCGGCCTCGCGCATTTTGAACTGTATCGCGCGCTGGACCTGGCCGGCGATCCCCAGGACCTGGCGGTCACCGAAAACGGAATTCGCGCGCAGTTTTTGCAGCAGGTGAGCGACGCGATCTCGCAGGCGGGAACCGACGCCTGGGGTTACGGCAACGCGTGGAGCTCCGGCGATACGACTTCGCACGGCGCGGGGCTATCTGTAATGGCGAGCGAGGCGTATTACATCACCGGCCAGCCGAAATACGACACCTACTCGCAGCGATGGCTTGGAAATATTCTGGGCGCGAATGCCTGGGGATCGTCGTTCATCGTGGGCGACGGCAGCACGTTCCCCAACTGCATTCAGCATCAGGTGGCGAATCTGGCGGGCGCGCTCGATGGCACTTCGGGCGGCACGCCGGTGCTGTGGGGCGCAGCCACGGAAGGGCCGAACAGCTACGCGACGTCCGGAATTTTCGGCGCGATGATCGCCTGCCCGGCCAATGGCGTAGACACCTTCAAGAAATTCAACGGCAACGACGGGCCGGCGGACCCGTCCCAGAAAACCGTGTACCGGGATAACGTGCAGTCATACAGCACGACGGAGCCGGCGATCGATCTGACGGCCACGTCGTTTCTGATGTGGTCGTGGAGGCTGGCGCACCACCCGTGCTTCTGAGCGCGCGGCGATGATTTGACGACTTCTTCACAAAACCCAGACACTTCCTGCGGGGCTTCCTCGCTATAACCAGTGTGGTTTCGTGTCCAGCGCCAGAAACAGGAATTGTGTAATCGACGAGGTGGCCGTGATCGAGCGTGCCGCGTGGCAAAGGCTATCGCGCGGCGGGAGATTGCGCTGCGTGAACGATCTGATCGAGGCGCGCGGCGGCGCGGTGCAAAGCAGCGGCCAGCGCGGCGGACTCGGTGGCGAGCGCCGCGGGATCGTTGCGATCCAGGGCTTCGCTCGGCCCGGGAAGAAGCTCGGCGGCGTAGCCTGCGTAGCTGCCGGGGGCAAAGATCGCGTGTCGATACCAGGGACGTCCGAGCAAGCCCTCGGGGATGAGCAGATCCTGCTCGACTTCGACCAGTAAACGATTGATTGTGGCGGCTTTCTCGGGATCGAGCGGCGCGGAGGACAGGGCAGCAAGAGCTGCGGAGGCGCGATCGGCGGCGGCGCTGAAATCGGAGGAGGCGACCGCTACGGAATCGAGCTGCGAGGTCGGCCAGGGCGATTGCGAGGATGGAGCGGCGCCCGAGACCGCACCCGTGGAAACAGCGGCGGGACCGTCGGCAGCAGACTGCGAAGCGGCAGCTGCGATCTTGCGAGCACGCACCGTGAGCGCGGCGGCAGACCGCGAGATTTCGCGCGCGTAGGCGGAATAATCGTACGGGAGGAGATCGGCTTCATCGAGGCGCAGCGCCAGAGTGCCGAGCAGGCGAGCCAGCGTTGCGTGGTATACAAACGAAGGATCACCGAAATGCTGCATCCAGAAGAAATCGTCATACCGCGAATGATAGACGCCGTATTCACCAGTGAAGCCGACATCGAGCGACGGAATGCCGGCATGGTCGAGAAACGGACAGAAATCGGAGCCCGCGCCGAGCGAACCGACCGGCGCTTCGCCCGGCACTTCGCCGGATGCGTTGGAAAAGTCCTCGGGGCGGGCAACTCCGTTTGGGTGGAAGATGGCTTCGGTTCGATCGCGCTCCGCTCGGAGGCGCCAGAGATCGTAGACGCTGCGGCCCGCGTGGGGATCATCAACGGAGCGCGCGACGTCGCGAACAATACCGGCGAGTTGAGGAGTGGCGGAGGCGGTGAAATTAGGTCCGGCGACCCCCACATCGGTATTGATGTAGGCGACGGCTTTGGCTTGCAGTTCGGCCAGATTGTCTTCCACCCATTCCGTGGAGCCGATCAGGCCGGGTTCTTCGGCGTCCCACTGAGCGATGACAATGGTGCGGCGCGGCTTCCAGCCCTCGCGAACGAGCTGGCCGAGCGCTCGCGCGGCCTCCAGCAGCGACGCGGTGCCGCTGCCAGGATCGACGGCGCCGAAAACCCACGCGTCGTGGTGGTTGCCAAGGACCACCCACTGGTTGTCATCTTCGCCGTGCAATTTGGCGATGACGTCGTAGATCGGCCGCTGCTGGAAATCCATCACCAGCTTCAGGTGGGCGATGGAATCGCCGGGCCCGACGTGATATGTGAAAGGCAGGCCGCCCTGCCAGTTGTGCGGGACGGCGGCGCCGGAAAGATGCGAGAGGATCGCGGAGGCATCCTGCGAATTGATCGGCATGGTTGGGATGCTCGGCAGGTTGACGGCCGCCTCAGGAGCGATCCGGCGGAGACTCGGCGGCAAGTCCGCGGCGGCGGCAAAGCCGGGCGTGAGAGGATCGCCAGGATAGATCTCGGTGTATTCCACCGAACCGCGCTGGATGCCGGAGCTGGGGCGCCAGGGACCGAAAGGAAACACGTCGCCGGCGTCGTATCCATCGTCGGCGGGATCGGAATAGAGGATTAGAGCGGCCGCGTGATGCTCCTGGGCGAGCTTGGACTTGATGCCCCGATAAGACTGGCCGTAGCGCGCCAGAACGATTTTTCCTTCGACGCTGACGCCGAGCGACGCGAGCTCGCGATAGTCGTCGGGAAGGCCATAATTGACATAGACCACCGGAGCGGTGACTTCGCCGGACGGCGAGAAACTGTTGAAGGCCATGACGGCGCGCGGATCGGAGGTGTCCTTGTCTTCTGGGAAAGACGATTCGGGCGTGGCGAGAGATTTTTTTTCGGGCGCGATAAGTTCGAGCGCGACTTCGCGCGGCTGCGGCAGCCAAACAGAGTAAGAAACGATCTCGGCATCGAAACCGAACGAACGGTATTGCGCGAGCAACCATTCGGCGACTTCGCGGCTGGCGTCGGTGCCCGCCATGTGCGGTTGCGAGGTGAGATGGCGGAGATTGGCCTCGGCGTGGGCGGCATCTGGAATGACGCGAAATTTTTGTTCGAGCGCGATTTCGGCGGCCACGCGCGAAGGCGCAAAACCGCGGAGTGGGGCGTCATCGGCGGCGAGCGGCGCTGGAGCGGCGAGCAGCGGCAACGCTGCGAGAAAAACGGCGACAATTCGCGCTGATCCGCGAAAGAATGGCATGTGTACCTCAAAAGGAAAGAAGGCAGTCTAACTTAAAAACAAAAGCAAGCGTGGCGATTTGTGAACGCCTGAGGCGCGCTTGCGAGTGCGGGTTTGAAAGGCGCAGAGAATCTTCATGAGAATCTTGATTTCGGGCGCGACGGGTTTGGTGGGGACGGCGCTCACGAACGAACTGCGATCCCAGGGTCACACGCTCGGCCGGCTGGTGCGCATGCGGGGCACAGCTCCGGCCGGGGATGTGGCATGGGATCCCAACCTGGCAACGGTGGACCTGGCGGCGATGGAGGGCGTGGACGCGGTGGTGAATCTCAACGGCGCCAGCATCGCGGGCGGACGGTGGACGGAGGCGCGAAAAGCGCTGCTGCGCTCCAGCCGGATCGGAGCGACGCGCGTGCTGGTGGATGCGTTGGCGAATCTGAAGAGAAAACCGCGCGTGCTGATATCGGCGTCGGCGACGGGATACTATGGCGACTGCGGCGATACGGTGCTGACCGAGTCGGTGGGCCACGGCATGGATTTTCTGGGTTTGCTGGCGCGGACGTGGGAATCGGAGGCGATGCGCGCGGAGCTGACCGGCATTCGCGTGGTGATCGTGCGGTTCGGATTGATTTTTGCGGCAACCGGCGGCGCGCTGCAGCAGATGGTGCGGCCGATTCGTCTGGGAGTGGGCGGGCGACTCGGAAGCGGAAAACAATGGATGCCGTGGGTGACGCTCGAAGATGCGACTTGCGTGATTCGCGCTGCGATTGCGGACGAAACCTGGCGCGGCCCCTTCAACGTGGTGGCGCCCGAGCTGGTGCGCAACGAAGAGTTTACGCGGGTGGCGGCGCGAGTGTTGAATCGCCCGGCAATCTTTCCCGTGCCTGCGCTGGCGCTACGAGTGCTGCTGGGCGAATTGGCGAAAGCGCTGCTGGCGAGCCAGCGCGCCAAGCCGGAAAAGCTGTCCGCCGCAGGATTCGAGTTTCGCCATCCAGCGCTGGAACCTGCATTGCGTGAGTTGCTCGGCCGGCCAGCCTGAGTTGAGATCACAGAACGAGACCCGCCAATTCCTCGCGGCCTTCCTTCCGGCTCTGCCAAATTCTCTTCGAAAACCTTAAATCCAAAATTGTTTCGATGGCCACGATGAGCGGCGGATTTCGGAGGATCAGTGCCGAAACGGGAGAGGCGCGTACCGGAATGGAAGTCGAAACCGGGCGAGAGCGTGCGCGGCACGCTCTGCGAAGTGTGGCGGATTCGACGAGAGCACGGCCGAGAGCTCCCGCAAAGGTTGGTGAGAATGCGAGTTAACGCAACGACCGGGCGGCGCGCCAGGATCGAAACGCTGGCCACAGCGACGAGGCTCGCGCTGGTTCGCGA
>JBAVQT010000243.1:0-7380 GCA_049694295.1 Candidatus Acidiferrales bacterium | reverse complement strand
GGATAATTGTGCTGGCTGACTTTTTCGATCAGGCGATAGACCCGCTGCATTTTTTGCGAGACACCGATCAAACCTCCAAATCCGGGGCGAGTGCGCAACTGCTCGCGGAGGATGCGATTTTCCTGATCCATCTCGAGCGAACGAACCACGCGGTCGAGCTTGGTGCGAAGCTCGGGAACGTGGAAAGGCTTGGTGACGTAGTCGGCGGCGCCCATGCGTGTAGCTTCGACGGCGCTTTCGATGGTGCCGTATTGCGTTAGAACCATCACTGCGGTCAGAGGATATGTTTCGCGGACGCGCTTCAGCAATTCGAGGCCGCCCAATTGCGGGACGCGAAGATCGGTGATGAGAATATCCACCGGCAGCTGCTCGAGGATTTCGAGGGCCTGCTCGGTAGTGGATGCGGTGCGAGTTCGCAATCCGGTCTCGGAAACCACGTCGCGGCAGAGATCGCGGGTGGAATCTTCATCATCCACGATCAGGACGGTGGCGCTGATGGGGCGTTCGACTTGCCGTGCGACTTCGGTGCCGGTGCCGAGAGACATGGTTTCCCTTTCGAAATCTTGATTTCCGCATTAGGAGCAATGCGAGGACCAAATGGGAACGTTCGATAAATGGCCGGGCGTCAATGTGATGACGTTAATGCGGCAGAGCCGATGCCAGGGATTCTATTTCCAAAACGGGAAGATTAACAAGACCGTAATAGTACCTATGCCTTATAAGTCTAGAAATCTGAGGGCGATGCAACATTGGGAACAATATGCCCATATCGAACATCGCCAAAATCGTGGGAGCGACGAGAGTTTTGAAACTCTTAGAACTGGCGTGAGCCCCATCGCCAGACTTCTCAGGACCACGAAGCCGCCTTCGCGATCGAGCGAAAACTTTGTGTTGGCGGGTAAAGACATTCGGGGGTGAGTTCGTTATATAATGGAAGCGCGTTGTACGCTTTCCACCTCCAGCGGAGAGCGCCAAGCCAACATTCAGGAGGATTCTGATGAGAAGCATGCGTATGCTTCTGGCCATGGCGGCACTGCTGGTGACAGCGGGTTTGCCGGCGTCGAGCCAGGCACAAACCGGAAGCGGGTTGCAGCACCGTCCCTCTTCCTCCTCGTCCGTAGACGTCCCGGCAGCCAACTCCCCCGATACCGACCGCCAACAAGAGTCCGGCAATCCACAAGATTCCAGTGCGGCCGAGCAGGGCAGCTATTCCTCCGGCTCACAACCGTCGACAAATGCCTCGCCAGGCGGCACGCGATTCCTGGTGGAGATCGAAGAGGCTCTGAGCAGCAAGGACGACAAAGCCGGCAAGCCATTTCTGGCGCGAACGCTCGAGCCGCTCGCCACGGCGGACGGCCGGGTGCTACCGGCGGGCACGCGCGTGCACGGGCACATCGATCGCGTGGAATCGGCCAAGCAGGTGGGACGCGCGCGAATGTGGCTGACGTTCGATTCGATCGCCACACCAGCCGGACGGGCTCCGCTGGTGGCTGGGCTTATCGACGCTCCGGGCGTCCATTCAATCCGCGTGATGTACGAACACGAAGGCGAGATCGAGGCAGCCTCCAGCAAACGCCAGGAGGCCGAACAGGCGGCAGCGGCGGGCGCGCTCGCGGGAGCAGCGACCGGGATGCTGTCGAAGAACCCGCGTGATGCAGCGTTGGGAGCGGCAGTGGGCGCCGCGACGGCGTTTATGATCACCTCTGGGCTGGGCCAGGAAATTACGCTGCCGAAAGAGATGAAACTGGAGTTGGTGCTGGAGCGCCCGCTCTATTCAGGAAGTACCTAGGACGATAGCAGGCGATTCGCGGCAAACCGCGCCTCGTCTCCTTTCGTCACTCTTCGCGGCCGTGCCCGGAGCTTCGCGCCCAATTGCTCCTCGCCCCGCGAGGGTGGGTGTACGCCGGCTCGCTTGGCATTCCCGCGAACTGCTGATAGATTCGACTTCTGATGCCATCCGAGAACACCACCCAGCAACGCATCCTAATCGTTGAAGACGAAGAGAACGCGCGCAAGGGCTACGAAGCGCTGCTCCGCAAGTGGAACTGCGAAGTGCTGGGCGTAGGCAGCGGCGAAGACGCACTGGCTAAGTTTCAGGAATATGCGCCCAGCGTGATCCTGGCCGACGTGGAACTGCCGGGCATGAACGGTCTCGAATTACTGCGTCATCTGGGCGACGAAATACAGCGGATTCCCGTAATCGTCATTACCGGGCGCGGGAGCGACGAGCGCGTGGTGCAGGCGATCGAAGCGGGCGCTTTCTGGTACATCGAAAAACCCCTAAAGCCGCCGGTGCTGCGCGCGCTTCTGGACCGTGCGCTGGGCCGGGTGCGCGATCAAAAAACGGTGGCGGTGCTGACGCGGCAGTTGCGCGAAGCCGGAAAGCTGGGCGTGCTGGTGGGCGCGGCGCAGGCCATGCAGGAGGTGATGCATCAGGTGGAAGTGGCGGCGCCTTCTACGGCTTCGGTGCTGATCACCGGCGAAACGGGATCGGGCAAGGAGATGGTGGCGCGTTCGATTCACATGCTGTCGCCGCGAGTGGATCGGCCGTTTGTAGCCATCAACTGCTCGGCAATTCCGGAGTCGCTGATGGAGAGCGAAATTTTCGGGCATGAGAAAGGCGCGTTCACCGGGGCCGCCGAGCGGCGGATCGGCTGCTTCGAGCTGGCCGACGGCGGAACGCTGTTGCTGGATGAGATCGGCGAGATGCCCGCGCCGACACAGGCCAAGCTGCTGCGTGTATTGGAAGACCACAAGGTACGGCGCCTCGGAAGCAAGGTGGAAACGCCGGTAGACGTCCGAGTGCTGGCGGCGACGAATAAGAATCCGGAGCAGGCGGTGGCCGACGGCCACTTGCGGCAGGACCTTTATTTTCGGCTGAACGTATTTCACATCCATTTGCCGCCGCTGCGGGAACATAAAGAGGACCTGGCGCTGCTGGTGGAGCGGTTGTTGGCGGAAATTTCGGAAAAGCACGGCCGGCGCGTGACCGCGGTGGGCGCGGACGTGATGGAGCTTTTCAAGTCTTACCCCTGGCCCGGAAATGTGCGCGAGCTGCGCAACGTATTGGAACGCTCGGCCATCGCCTGCGACCGCGGAACGATTGGGCGGCAACATCTGCCCACCGATTTCGGGCACGCGCCGGCGACCGCCTCGTCGGGTCTGGCCGGGATGCGCTTTCCGATTGGAACCACGGTGGATGCGGCGGAGCGCGAATTGATTCTCCAGACTCTGGCGGCGACCAGCCAGAACAAAACGCGCGCGGCCGAACTGCTGGGCATCAGCCTGAAAACGCTCCACAACAAATTGAAGGAATACGAGGCGGGGCGAAGCGATGCGTCTCAGCCTGAAAACTAAATTCACGATCGCAACTTCCCTGCTGGTGCTGGCGGTGGTGACGTTCGTCTCCGGGCTGTACATCGGGCGGCTCACGCGCCAGGTGTTGCGCCAGGCCGACGACCGGGCGCGCTTCGTGGCGCAGCAGGTGTTCAGCGCCTGCAAGAATGCGCTGGCCGAAGCGGGCGAGGCGGGAAAAACTCCGGCCACCTCGAGCGAAAAGGATCTCCGGATTTACGCGCAGCAGGCTTTCGACGATAGCAGCACCCTGAATTCCCTGATGGAATCCGCCGTGGGCTATTCGCCGACGATCTACGAAATTACCATTACCGACAGCGATGGCGACGTCCTGGTCTCGAGCGACGCTTCGCTGCGCGGGCACAAAGTGGCGCAGCGGCCGCCAGTCTCCTCCCTCGTGCATGGGGGATTTTTCGAGCAGCTCCGCAAGCTGTATGGGCCGCCGCAGACCTACGAGTATTCCTATGGATTCAATCTTGGAACCGAGCCCTTTGGCGATATTCGAATCGGATTATCATCCGCGCTGCTTCGCGACGAAATTTCGCCGGGGCTGATATCGGCGGCTTACTGGGCGCTGGGGTCGGTGCTGATCTCGACGCTGTTGGCCTTTTTCGTAAGCAGTGTGGTGCTGGCGCCCATCACCAGGATTTCCGCGCAACTGGACCGCATCTCAGCGGGAGAATTCGATATCGAGCCGGTGGTGCGCGGGGACGAATTCGGCGCGGTCAGCACCAAGATCGTGGGCATCGGCAAGCAGTTGCGCGACGTTCGAGAGATCTTCAGCAGCTTGCGGGACAATCTCGATCAGGTAATGAGCGGCCTCGAGGACGGGCTGCTGCTCTTCAACGCCACCGGCCGCGCCGTGCTGGTGAGTCCGTCGGTGGAGAAATTTTTGGGAGGACGGCCCGATGAATTGCGCGGGCGCCACGTCAGCGAAATATTTCCCGCGGGACATCCGGTGCGCGAGGTGCTGCAGATCGAAGGCGAGGAGATCGAGCCGGTGGAGAGCGCCGAGGCGGTGATCGAAACGAAGCATGGCTCGCGGCGCGTGGGCCTCGGCGTCCAGGCTATCCGCGAGCACGCGGCGCGTATGGGGACGCTGCTGACCATGCGCGACCTGGAATCGCTCGAGCGGATAGGATCGCAATTGCAAGTGAGCGAGCGTTTGGCGGCGCTGGGGCGGGTGACCGCGGGAGTAGCGCACGAAGTGAAGAATCCGCTGAACTCGATGCGGCTTTGGCTGGAAGTTCTGAAAGCGAATATGCCCGTGGATCCCGAGCCGCAGCAAGCCGTGAAAATGCTGGACAGTGAAATCGATCGCCTGGATCGCGCCGTGAAGACTTTCCTGAATTTCACGCGCCCGGTGGAATTGCCGCTGGACCCCAGCGACTTGCGCGGATTGCTGGAAGAGGTGCTGGACGCGGCGCGCCCCGCCATTCTAAAGGCGGGCGTGGAGCTGCGCGTGGATCTGCCGGCGGATTTCCCGCCCATATTGCTGGATCGGCAGCTCATTCATCAGGCCGTGCTGAATCTGCTGCTGAACGCCACGGAATTCACCCCGCCGGGGGGAAGGGTCACGCTGGGGCTGAGGCGAATCGGCGAATACGCGGCGATCATCGTGGCGGACACCGGCAAAGGGATCGCCGCGGAAGATCAGAAAAAAATCTTTCAGCTCTTTTTCACCACCCGGCCGGGCGGCACGGGCATCGGCCTGGCGAATACGTTTCGATTTGTACAACTGCACAACGGTCGGATAGAATTCGACTCAGAGATCGGGCGCGGCACCACCTTCCGCCTGCAATTACCGTTGGGACGCGCGAGCGAGGCGGCGGCCGGAATGTTGCGCGATTACAGCCGGCCGTTCGCGGAAGAAAAAAGATAAATGCCAAACCGAATTTCACGCGCCGCAATAATATTGTGCCTGGCAGCCGCCTGCGGCTTGGCGCTGGGCGTGGCAGGTTGCGCGAGAAAGAAGGTACAGGCCGCTGCTCCGGTCACGGCCCCGCCTTCCGCGCCGGTCGAAACCAAAGCGCCGGATAAGGCGCCGGCGAGCCCGCCGAAAATCGACACCCAACCGGCGCCCGCTCAATTGCCGGACGGAACTGCTACCCCGCCGACGGTCCCGCGGCCGAAGCCCAAGAAGTCCTCGACGGACCAGAATTCCGACGCTTCGTCAGGCGATCAGCCTTCCCATCCGCAGGCCCCGCAAATTTCTCCGCAGCTATCGCCGGCCGATCAGGCCAACTATGAACGAAAGACCGGCGAGGACTTGAACACCGCGGAAAATAATTTGAAGCAGGCCAGCGGCAAACAGTTGAGCGCAACGCAGCAAGACCTGGCCGACAAGATTCGCAGCTTCGTGGCGCAATCGCGCGACGCGAGCAAAAACGGCGACTGGGAGCGGGCGCAGAATCTGGCTCAGAAGGCGCGGCTGCTCTCGGCGGAACTCGTACAGTCCCTGTAAAATTTAAAATCGAAGAAAATGGCTGCCAGCTGGCCGCGCGGCGTGCGGCGACGCGCGTCTGTTTGCTGGTAAAATACCTGCGCCATGACATTTGATGTGGCCATCGTGGGCGGAGGATTGATCGGCAGCTCGATCGCATTCGAGCTGGCGCGAGAAAAATTGCGCTTGGTGGTGCTCGACCGGCAAGAGCCGGGCCGGGAAGCGTCGTGGGCCGCCGCGGGCATGCTTTCGCCCGCGCCCGATGGGCCTCCGTCCGTGCCGTTGATTCCGCTGGCGATGGAAAGCCTGGCGCTGTATCCGCGATTTGTCGCGGAGGTGGAAGAAGTATCCGGCGAACGGACGGATTACGAGCAGGCTGGCGCGCTGCATTTATTCGTGAAGCCCGAAGGAATTCCGCAGCGCGACGCGATGATCGCGGAGTACCGCCATCTCGGATTGGATGTCGCACCGATCGAGATCGCGGGCGCGCGCGAGCGTGAATCCGCCATTGGTCCTGGCGTGCAGGCAGCGGCGTGGCACCCGAGCGAAGCGTCGGTCGATCCGCGCAAACTGACGAACGCTACCATTGCGGCGGCGCGACGGCGCGGCGTGGAAATTCGCGGCGGCGCGGCGGTATCCGCAATCCTGACGCAAAACGGCCGATGCCAGGGAGTTGTGGTCGACGGAGAAAAAATCGCCGCGCGGCATATAGTGCTCGCGGCCGGGTGTTATTCCGGCACGATTGCCAACGCCCACCATGGAGCCTGTGCGCCCACCGTCCCCGTGCGCGGGCAACTGATGGCGTTGCGAAAGGAGGGTCTTCGGCTGGGTTGCGTGGTGCGCTCCGATCGCGGTTACCTTGTGCCGCGGAGCGACGGGCGCGTGGTGGCCGGCAGCACTCTCGAGCACGCCGGATTCCAGAAGCAAGTGACTCCCGAGGGATTGCGAAAGATTATGGACGCGGCCGCGGAAATGATTCCGGCGCTGGCGGATGCGGAAATCGTGGAAACCTGGGCGGGCTTGCGGCCGGGTTCGCCCGATGAACTCCCGATTCTGGGGCCGACGCGCACGGAAGGGCTCCTTGCAGCGACGGGCCACTACAGAAATGGAATTCTGCTGGCTCCGGTGACCGCGAAACTGGTGCGCGAATGGATCTTAGAAAGGCCCACCACGATGGACTTCGGGATTTTTTCACCGCTGCGATTCGAGAAGCAAGCGTCCGGCGCGGACGCGGCCCGCTAGCAGCGCAACAAAATACCCGCAAAAAACCAGCGCTAAAAGGGAATCTTGGATCGAACGGGTTCGCGATTCGGCGGGCCTGCCAGCGCCGAAGCCTGTCCGGGCCCAGCAAACTGATCTTTATCGGCGTCCAGAAGGACTGCGTGGTTGAGAACGGCTTCCAGGGTGGTTCCGCGCGGCAGCTCGGCATCCGGCCCGCGCGTGAGCAGCACGGTAATGAGTCCCGCAGCGAGGCCAGCGCCAGCGCCGATGCCCGCCCCCGCGGCCGAGCGAGTGGCGATGCCGCCGACCGCCGTGCCTAGCGTGGTGGTCTTGATCACCGTGCCGACGTCGGACGCTTTGTC
>JBAVQT010000242.1:0-3400 GCA_049694295.1 Candidatus Acidiferrales bacterium | reverse complement strand
GTTTCAAAGTCCGTTTCCAGGCCGATGGCGAAAATCTCACCAACGTTTTGCAGGTGATCGATTTCGGCGGCCTGTTTTCGGGCAATGCCATCGGGCCCTCGCGCAGCTTCGCCCTCCGCCTCTTTACGTCTTTTTAGCGGCAAAGCGAGCAAGAAATAGCGATTGCGGAGTCGTCGCGGCGCTTCATCTTGATGAGAGTTGAATTAGGGGAAAATCTAAGAGGAATGGTGGGCCTGGGTAGACTTGAACTACCGACCTCACCCTTATCAGGGGTGCGCTCTAGCCACCTGAGCTACAGGCCCAACGGATTTATCAATGATAGGGGTCAAACGCATGTGGGTCAAGCCATGCAAAGTCACATCTTTTGAGCGATGTGCTGTTCTTCTCTTTTGCCTGCCGCACTCTATGACGCCGGCTCCATGGACTTCACGTGGATCGTCTTTCCTTCCGCATCCACCGTACCCGTCACCTTCACTTTCGCTCCGGCATATTTCTCCGCCAGCTCCTGATCGTCGAGCTTGTACACCTTTTCCTTGACCAGCAGCACGTAGTTGCCGCCCATGTCATTCACGCATAGGCGCGCGCAATCGGCCGAAGTTCCGCCCATATTCTGGCCCTTTAGCATTTCCTGGTGCGACCGCGTCGCCGAGTGCACGTTCGTGGCACACTGCGAATCTGAAATTTCGCCTGTGAGGGTTGAAGTCCCGGCAGGTGTTGCCGCAGCCGTGGTTGCCAGCACCCCGGCCAGAAGCATCGCCGCCATCGCGGCCCCGGCCGCCAGAGATGCCCGTGTCACAAAGAGTCTCAAGTTCGTTTTCTTCATCATCGCAGTCCTCGCTTGCTTCGAATTAAGCCGCCTGGCCCACGTTTATTCCGCGGCCCGCTCCAGCCTGGCGTCGCGGGCGCCGGAATGCTTCTCATCCGGTGTGGCAAGCTTGGTGCAATCCTTGGCAGGCGTCAACGGCCCGCGTGTCAAAGAATTGTAAACAGATCCCCGTAGTTAACCCCTGTTTCACGCGCCCTGCCGCCTCCATTGACAACGCCCTCTCCCTCGGCTACGCTGTTTGTGGATTTAAAATGTCCTATTGCCTCCTCAACTCGTGTTGTCGGTGTTGTCCAATCACACCTATACGTGTCTTCGGGGGCGCGAGGCTTATCGACTAAGACCTCAGCACATCGGAAATCAGTTTCGATCCGCCGCCGGACACGCTCCGAGCGGCGTTTTTTTTGCGTCCGCGGTTTGCATCACATTTTGCGCCAAAGGAACCATGGAACTCGACCGCGCTGTCGATCATCTGCGAGCTCTGGAATCCGAGAGCATCTTCATCCTCCGCGAAGCGGCGTCCGAATTCGCCCGTCCGGTGATGCTCTATTCCATCGGGAAAGATTCCTCGGTGATGCTGCGCCTGGCGCAGAAAGCGTTCCATCCGGGCAAGATTCCATTTCCGCTGCTGCACATTGACACCAGCTATAAATTTCCCGAGATGATTCAGTTTCGCGATTGGTACGCCCGCGAAGTCGGCGCCGAACTGATCGTGCACACCAATCGCAAAGCGCTCGATGAAGGCGCGAATCCCTATTCGCTCGGCACCCAGAAATGCTGCAGCCTGCTCAAGACTCGCTCGCTGCTCGACGCATTGGAAGCCGGCGAATTCGACGCTGCTTTTGGCGGAGCCCGGCGCGACGAAGAAAAATCCCGGGCCAAGGAACGGGTCTACTCCTTCCGCGATTCCCTCGGCCAATGGGACCCCAAAAATCAGCGCCCCGAGCTTTGGAATCTCTATAACGCTCGCCACCACAAGGGCGAAAGCATTCGCATCTTCCCGCTGTCCAATTGGACCGAACTTGACGTCTGGCTTTACATCCACGCCGAGGAAATTCCCATCGTTCCGCTCTATTTTGCCAAGAAACGCGAAGGCGTGGTGCGCGGCAATTCCGTGGTTCTGCTGCAATCCGGCACGCGCCTGATGCCGGGTGAGCGTCCCGAAATGGTCAAGTGCCGTATGCGCTCGCTCGGTTGCGCGCCGTGCACCGGTGGAATTCTTTCGGACGCAGACACGGTTCCTAAAATTATCGACGAGATGTTTTCGTTCCGCCGCTCCGAGCGCGAAAACCGCGCGATCGATCACGACGAGGAAGGCTCGATGGAACTCAAGAAACGCGAGGGTTATTTCTAATGGCTACCACCGTGCCCGAACCGGTTTATTCCCACACTGAGGTTCCGGAACATACCGCGCTGCTACCCCACGCTCGCGGCTTGCTCCGATTTTCCACTGCCGGCAGCGTGGACGACGGCAAATCCACTCTCATCGGCCGGTTGCTCTTCGATAGCCGCGCCGTCTACGAAGATCAGCTTGCCTCGGTGCGCAAAAGCAAAGTCAATCGCTCGAGTGGCCCCATCGATTTTTCTCTGCTCACCGACGGCTTGCGCGCCGAGCGCGAGCAGGGCATCACGATTGACGTCGCCTATCGCTACTTTGTGACTCCGCGCCGCAAATTCATCATCGCGGATACTCCCGGCCACGAACAGTACACGCGCAATATGGCCACCGGCGCCTCCACCGCCGATGCTGCTATCGTTCTGATCGACGCCACCAAGGGTCTGCTGCCGCAATCCCGCCGCCATGCCTATATCGCCAGCCTGCTCGGCGTGCGGCACATCGTTGCCGCCATCAACAAAATGGACCTCGCCGATTATTCTCGAGAAGTTTTCGAGCGAATCGCGGCTGATTTCCACACTTTTGTCCACCAGCTTGGCGTCACCGGGGCTTACGCCATCCCGGTCAGCGCGCTGGAGGGCGACAACGTGGTGCGCCGCAGCCCGCGCATGCCCTGGTTCGACGGTCCGTCGCTGCTCGAATATTTGGAGGAGCTTCCCACGCAGGAGAGTGAATCCGGCGGTCCGCTTCGTTTTCCCGTGCAGTACGTCGTTCGCCCCGACGCCAATTTTCGCGGTTTCGCCGGCCGCATCGCTTCGGGCACGCTTCGTCCGGGCGATTCCGTGGTCGCGCTTCCATCCGGTGTGAAGACGCGGGTGAAATCGGTGGTCGCATATCATGGCGATCTGCGCCACGCGAGCGCCGGCGACTCCGTCAACATCACTCTCGAAGACGAAATTGATCTCAGCCGCGGCGACTTGCTCTCTTCCGTAGGCGAAGCGCCGCATGCCGGAAACAATTTCGCGGCTCAACTCGTATGGATGCACGCCGACCGGCTCGATCCCCACAAGCACTACATCTTGAAGCACACCACGCGCAGCGTCCGCGCGCGGGTTCGCCAGGTGCGCCACCGCGTGGATATCAACACGCTCGCACACGCCCCGGCCGCGCATCTCGAGCTCAATGAAATCGGCGCCGTTGACGTCCACACTTCGCTGCCGCTTTTCTTCGATCCCTATTCC
>JBAVQT010000241.1:0-3187 GCA_049694295.1 Candidatus Acidiferrales bacterium | reverse complement strand
CGTTAAGGTTGAGGTTGGTACACCGCGAGGCGGGCGACGGGGGCGCCATCTTCTTCCTGTTCGGCCGTATACACTTGGTGGGTTGCCGGATCCACGGCCAGTCCCCGGACTGCGTTCGCGGCCTCCGTGTCGCCCAACTTTCTATACCGGGTTGCGCCTTTATCCTCGAATTCCGCTACGGTCGAAATCCATCCGCTGGCACAGGCCACATAAATTCTTCTCAGCCCGGTATCAACTGCTACCGCATCCGCGCCTGGCTTCACATGCAAGAACTCGATCGGCGTCATTTTTTCCAGGTCCAAGACCGTTAGCAGATCGTTTCCGGCGCACGATAAAAACCCACGTCTCTTCTCGGCATCCAGCGCGATTCCCCGGTTGCCTTCACACCGGCCCATTGGATTGCGGCCGCTGAGCCGGCCGTTCACCGGGTCTAGCACTCCTACCAGATTCTCTTCGGGCAAGTTGACATACACCTTTTTCGCCGTCGCATCGTAGGCCAGTTCGGCCGGCGGACTCCCCACCGGCGCAATTCCCATGGCGGCGTCTTGCCTGGTATCCACCATCGTTTCGGCGCGCGCCCCGGCGTCCGAGACATAAACTCTGTCGAAGTCCTTGGCATAGGCAAGGCCGCCCGGCCGGGACTCGGTGGGAATTCGCTTGGTCACCTCGAGCGATCGCGCATCCAGAACCGCCACCGAGTCGTCCCCCGGATCCGTCACGTATATCTTTCCGTCCCCTTCGTCGCGCACCAGCGCGACGTCCTGCGCTCCCGGCAAGTTGTCCACGGTTTTAATCACCCGGTTGGTTGCCAGGTTGATCACGTATAACTGCCCCGCGCCTGCGTGCGCCACGAACAGCAGATGCCGCTCGGCGTCTATCGCCATGCTCCCGAATGGTTTTCCCGCGGGTCCGGGCAGCTCGATAGTGCCCACTCGTTTCAGCGGTTTGCGCATGGGCCTCGCGGATACAGCTAATGCTAGTGCCGCTGCCCAGAGCGCAGCGCATGTCAACGCAGCCAACATCCGCGCCATTCCGCTCTTGGCCCCCGAGTTGGGAACCGATTTTTGCATCACACCTTTGCGATGCCGGTCGCCACAATTTTGTCGCCGCGCATCTCGATTTCAATTCGCGGGAGAGGCCGCGGGGGCGGTCCGGCGAGCACCGATCCGTCCACGATCGAAAATACTCCTCCGTGGCAGGGGCATTCGATATCGCGGTCGGCTGGGTTGTAATTGGTTGGGCAGCCGGCGTGAGTGCAGATCCGGCTGTACGCCACATACGACGTCTCGCCGGTGCGGATGAGAAAGCAGGGCGCTTGCGCGGTGGGATACTGAAACACCAGCGACGCGCCTACCGGAATTTCATTCACGTGCGCGATCACCACGGCCCCTTCGCGCGGATGCAGATACCAGCGCAGGCCCCACAGCGCTGCAATCGCGGCCCCAACGCCGGCGAAAGTCAGGTATTTCCCGAATCCTCGCCGGGTTACTTGCGGAGGTTGCTGGCCCATTGCGTCCGGCGCTGCGCCGCTACTGCCGGGCAAGGTGGCCCACCTGCAAGCGGGTCTGCAGCACTTTCAGAATAGTATCCCGCGCGATCATGCCCACGATGCTGCCGTCGGAAATCACGGGCATCTGGTTGATGTCCTCATTCTGCATGCGCTCGAGCACGCCCAGCGCCGGCTCATCGGGAGTGGCGGAGTGAATTTGCCCCAGCGGCAGCATCACCGCCTGGATCGAATTCGTGGTCCACTCGTCACGCGGCATACTGCTGGCAGCCTGCAATGTGATCAGCCCGACCGGCGTTCCCGCGCCGGTGACGATATGCGCGCGCTTGCCGGTACGCAGGACCTCGGCCACATACTCCTCGATGGACATGTCGCGGGTCACGGTGGGCACGTCACTGGTCATGATGTCCGCGGCGCGCACGCCCGTCAGCGTATTGCGGATCGCCACTTGCACGAAACTTTCCTGCGAAGCGGAGAGCAGGAACCAGCCGATAAATGCTATCCACAGGCCGCCGAAGAGATTGCCGTTGACCGCTCTCCACACGCCGTAAAGGATCATCGCGTAGCCAAACACTTTGCCGGCGGTGGTTGCGATTTGCGTCGCGCGCGTGAAATTTTTTGTGATGCCCCAGGCGATTCCGCGGAGAATGCGGCCGCCATCCAGCGGAAATCCAGGCACCAGGTTAAAGAGCGCCAGGACAACATTGATCCACCACAAGTAGCTCGCGGCCGAAGTGACCATCTCGCTGCCATGCACGTAACGCCAGATCAGCCAGAAACATCCTCCCAGAAAAAGGCTGGAAAGCGGGCCGGCGATCGCGATATTCACTTCCTGCTTGGCATTGTCGGGCTCGCGTCCGATGCGAGCCAAGCCTCCGAATACGAAAAGGGTGATGGACTGCACCGGAATTTTGTAGTGCCTGGCCACCATGCTGTGGCTCAGCTCGTGAAAAACCAACGACACGAAAAACATGACGCTGGTAGCGATGCCCAGAATCCATAGTTGCTGCGGAGTCCAAGTGGGATGCAGCGATTGGAAGTATCCGCGCAGCGTGAGAGCGATCAGCGCAAAGATAATCAGCCAGCTCGCGTGCAGGTAGATCGCGATTCCGAAGATACGCCCGATTTGAAAGCCCGAGCCTTCCGCAGGCTGCTTCATGGCACCCTCTTGCGTTGGATTTTATCAGACGCCAAGCCCATTATCAGGTGCTTCTCGGCGATAGCTCTTCTCGCCGCCCGCGTGCCAATTTCCACGCCGTGTTTCCGCGGCCACATTTCGCTCCAGATCGCCCTCTCTAACTCCCGTCGTTTCTTGCGTCGTTCGATGGCCACCTCGTTGCTTTTCATGTCTGCACAGCGCAGAGGATTCGCCAGCGCGAGGAGGCTGCCATGCAAGAGTTCATCGGATTCACGGGAATTGCGAGCGCCATCTTGGCTTCGGTCGGGTTGGCGCTGGCTCTGGAGTGGCTCAGTCTGCGCGTCTTAATGCGCCTGATGCCGGCCACTGCACCGGGCCACGCGATATCGGGGTCACCGTCAGCAGGCCGCGCCACGGAGTTGTAGCGCCGGCAAGACCCTTGCGGGCGGCTTCCTCCTGCACCTCTGGCTTCGCACTTTGCCACCGCCGCGGCAAAGGGCACGGGTCAAACGGTGTGGGAAGAGGCCGCCAGCCGGCGGATC
>JBAVQT010000240.1:0-5731 GCA_049694295.1 Candidatus Acidiferrales bacterium | reverse complement strand
CCGCTCCAGTGCCCACGCCCACTCCGACCCCAGCCTGGAAGCTGCCCGTGGCCACCGGCACGCGATCGCCAATCTTGAGTGTTGCTTTCTGTCCGTCCGTCACCCGGACTTCCGGGTCTTGAATGATTCGCGTCTGGTTGTCGGTCAGTACCGCGTTCGCCGAAGCGCCCGGCAGCGTCATGCTGTAATCCGACCAGGATAGCTGCTTCAGCGCGTTGAGCGCGATTTGCCCGGAATTCGATGCGCTTCCCGTGGTGGTGCTGGTGGACGTGCTCGCCGAAGAATTGCAGTCCGTATTCGTGCTGCTGGTGCTGCTGTAGGGTTGCACGGTGCAGCGAGGCGTAAAAGACAGCGCGATGCTTTGTCCCGGCAGAATCCCGAGGTCGCGGAGCCGGCTGCGACTGGCCGTGAGCACCTGTACATGCACCAGGACTTCCGGCTTGGCCTTGTCAATATCGCGGATGATTTTGGCCGCCAAGGCCAGTTTATCGGGCGTTTCGCGGATCACGATGGCGTTCTGCGCGTTGACTTGCGAAACGCGATGCAGGTCGAGCAGGGATCGGAGCCCGGTGACGATCTCGGTCAAGTCCTGCGGCGTGATGGTGTTGGAGAGATAGAAGGTTCGAACCTCCTCGTCCTCGACATCCTTTCGCTTCTGCGGGTTGTCCGGAACCACGTAGATGACGCTGGAGGTTACCGGTTTCCAGAACGACTTGCTCTCGAGCGAGACGATGTCCAGAGCTTGTTCCAGGGTTACGTTGGGCAGATCGACTGTAATTCGCCGCGAAGTGAAGTCGGGATCGAACGTGACGCTGAGTCCAGCCAGCTTAGCGATGGTCTCGAACACAGCCCGCGCGTCGTTGGTCATCTTGATGTTGATGGGTTCGCGTGAGAGGGGCTTCAGTTCGGGAGGGGCAGAAAGCAGGTCGCTATCGTCGGTGGGGTTGAGGTTGGGCGCCGAATTGTCGCGGGCGGCCTGCTGGGAGCCGATGAGCTTCATCGTCTGAGCGATCTGCTGCTCGGCGACTTCGCTCGAAGGGTCAATCCCCTGGGCCTTCTCGAATTCAGCCAGCGCAAGCTGCAAGTCGCCGGCTTTCAGGGCCTTGTTGCCCTGCTCGACGTGGTACTGGCCTGCTTCAAACTTCATGCGGGTAGCGCGAAGCTTGAATTCGGCATTGCCGGGGTCGGTACGGAGGGCTCGCTCGTAATGCACCAGCGCGGTGTCGTAGTCCTGAATAGCCTCGGCCTTCCGGCCGGCGTCGTATTCGGTGCTCGATTTGGATTTGGGGCAGCCGGCAATCAACATGACGGCGACCGCCAAGAGCGACAAATATACTGGGCGGCGCAAGCAGGCCCTCCGCGGAGACTGGTTCGTTTCCCTAAAAGTGTAGCACCGGGACTAGGATGCAGCAAGGAAGCAACGGCGTTGCCGCGTCCTGAAACTATATATTGCCGCAAGACTCACACTTTGCACTGGCGTGAACTCCGCGTGAATAGGTTCGCGAAATCCGCGCGCGGGTGTCACTTGCGGCCACTCGCTCGGCACGGCTATCATAGCTTCGCCTTGAAATCCGCCGCCAAGAAATCCGACTACGAGGGTGTCAAGATCGTCGCGCAGAACCGCGCGGCTTCCTACAACTACACTCTGGGCGACTCGCTGGAAGCGGGCATCGTGCTGGTGGGCACCGAGGTCAAGTCTCTCCGCGAAGGCAAGGGCGGCCTTCGCGAAGCCTACGCCGAAATTCGGCTGGGCGAGCCCTGGATCATCAATCTCCACATCCCCGAGTATCAGCCGGGCGGCTTCCGCAACCACGACCCGCTGCGGAAGCGCAAATTGTTGCTCAACCGCCGCGAAATTCACCGTCTCGAGGTCGAGACTCAACAGAAGGGCATGACCGTAGTCCCGCTCAAGATTTATTTCCGCGATGGCCTGGCCAAGTGCGAACTGGCCGTCGCCAAGGGCAAGAAATTCCACGATCGCCGCGAGTCCGAGCGGCGCAAGGAAGCCAAACGCGAAGCCGACGAAGCCATATCCCGCTCTCGCCGCCGCTGAAAGTGAAAGGAACCCATGCAGATTCAGCTCGATTCGCAGGCGTTTTCGTCCATTCAGGCGGACGCACTCATCACTTACGTTTTCGATAAAGACGACAAATTCGACGGCGTGCTTGGCGATGTCGATCGCGCCATGAATGGCCGCCTTTCGGCGTTGGCGTCGTCCGGCGAGCTTACCGCCCGGCCACTGGAGTTTGTGCTGGTCCATTTTCCGGAGGGCCTCGCTGCGCAGCGTCTGCTGCTCGTAGGGGCAGGGAAGCCCGACAAGTTCAGCGTCGGCGACCTGCGGAAAATCGCGGGCGCCGCGGTTCGTTATCTGAAACCCAAGGGGGTGAAGAAAGTCGCGTTCCTGATTCGCGAAGGCGAGCGATCGGCGGTCGCCGCGCAGGCCATCGTGGAAGGCGCGATCGTGGCCGATTTCGAGTCTGACAAGTACCGCACCGAAAAGAAGAACAACAGCAAGGAGATCCAGTCTGTCTCGCTCGCTGGTTTTGGCGACGCTTCCGATTCGGAGATATCCGCTGCGATCGAGACTGGCCGCGTGATCGCGGAATCGCAGAACTTCGCGCGCGATCTGATCAACGAACCTTCGAACAAGCTCACGCCGCGCATTTTGGCGACCAAGACGGAGGCCATGGCCAAGGAAGTGGGCCTGGGAGTGGAGATTCTTGACGAACGCAAGATCGCGGAGCTGAAGATGGGCGCGCTGATCGGCGTGGCCCAGGGCAGCGTGGAACCGCCGAGGGTGATCATCTTGCGCTACGTGCCGCAGACCATGAAACCCGATTCGCCCGTGCTGGGCCTGGTCGGCAAGGCCGTGACGTTTGACACGGGCGGAATCTCCATCAAACCCGCCGCCAACATGGAGAAGATGAAGTACGACATGGGCGGCGGCGCCACGATGATCGGCGCGATGCGCGCGCTGGCGTATCTGAAGCCAGCGGTGCCGGTGATCGCCGTGATTCCCGCGACGGAGAACATGCCCGGAGGCCGGGCGCAGAAACCGGGCGACGTTTGCGTGGCGATGTCGGGCAAGACCATCGAGGTGATCAACACCGACGCGGAAGGACGAATGGTACTCGCCGACGGAGTGTTCTATGCGCGGAAGCTCGGCGTGACGCATTTGATCGATGCGGCGACGCTGACCGGAGCGATCGAAGTGGCGCTGGCGAACGTGCACGTGGGCGCGTTTGGAGTGCCGCGAGATTATCTCGACCGATTTCTCGAAAGCGCGAAGTCGGCGGGCGAGAAGATGTGGCCGATGCCGATGGACGAGGAATACCAAGAGATGATCAAGAGCAACATCGCGGACATTCGGAACACGGGCAACGGAAAAGGCGGCGGCGCGAGCACGGGCGCGTGGTTCATCAAGGAATTCGCGGAGGACACGCCGTGGATTCATTTGGACATTGCGTCCACATGTTGGGTGGATGAAGGACGGCCGTGGCTGGCGAAAGGACCGACGGGAATTGCAATCCGGTCGATCATTGATTTCGCGATGAAGCTCTGAGATTTTGAGCTGAAGTTTCGACATTTTGCGCTCGCATTTTTTGAAACGCTTCGGCGTTACATTTGATTCGGGGCAGTGATGCCGAGCAGGCCAAGCGTGGCGACAAGCTGCTCGCGAACGAGCTGCGTGGTGCGCAGCAGGAAGGCGCGGCGCTCGGAGTCCTTTTCCGAGAGGATATGATGCTGGTGGTAGAAATTGTTGAAAGCCTGCGCGAGCTCGAAGGCATAGCGGGCGAGAAATGCAGGCTCCTGCGCGGCGACGCCCAGCTCAACGCGGGCATCGAGCGATCCGGCCAGCAGCGCCAGGTCCCACAGATCGTCAGCAGCGGGCGAAGCTAGAAACCGCGCGACATCCAGCTCGCCGGTTTCAATGCGCGCCGAATTGACGGCGTCCGCCGCAGCGCCGGCGGAGTCGGCCTCCGCGCCTTTGCGTAAAATTCCATTCACGCGCACCACGGCATACTGCACGTAGGGCCCCGTCTCTCCCTCGAAACTCAGCGCATCCTCGAAATCGAATGCGATCACGGTGGAGCGCGTGAAGCGCAGGAGAAAATAGCGCAACGCGCCGACGGCGATAGCGTGTCCGGTAGCGGCGCGCTCGGATTCCGGCAACTCCGGATGGCGCGCGTCCACCTCGGCTCGCGCGTTGACTTCGAGGCGGTCGATGAGGTCGTCGGCTTTGACGCCCTGACCTTTGCGGCCGCTGACTTCGACGTACTGTTTTTTGGCATCGCCGGGCGGAATTTCGTAGCCCATTTCCCGAGCGCAGCGCGGAGTGAGCGCCACGACGCTGTAGGCGAGATGCTTGAAATGATCGGCCTGCTCGGTGAATCCAAGCAGGCGGAGGCCTTCGGCGACTACCTCCTGCGGGTAGGCCTGGCGCGAATCAACGACGTTGACGACTTCGTGCGCGTGGCCGAACGGTGGCGCGCCGGAATCGCCCGCTTGGCTCGAGGTGACCCATACTTCGTGACCTCGAGGATATTCGAGGAAGCGGCGGAAATGAAAATCGCGGTGCAGCAGGCCGAATTTCCAGAGGTGGTAGGCGATGTCCTTGCCGACGTAGGTGACGGTGCCGTTGGAACGGACGATGATCTTGGCCTCAGCGTCGTCGTTTTGCGCTGCGCCGTCCGGCGAGGTTCCCGCCGCAGCACTCCGCGCGGTTTTTTCCGCCGATGCCTCGGCGGCCTGGCGCTGCGAAGGAAGCTGCATCACCCAACATCCGGCATTTTTTCCGCTGGAGGCGAGCTGAATGGCGCCGGATTGTTTCAGCATGTCGAAGGCGGCGTCCCAGAATTTCAGGCGCAGGATTTCGCTTTCCTGCGAGAGCAGATCGTATTCGATGCCGAGACGATCGAGGGTCTGCAGGTGGCAGCGCACGATCGCTTCGGAGATGATCCCGCCCATGATCGCGGCCTCACCCTGGCCGTGCTCGATATCCTGTAGCGTGGTGGCGCGCAGCTGGAGGCGCGATTTGTCTTCGGCCAGCCACTGCGTCACGAGGGCGTAGAGATCCCAGCAGAGGTAATCGAATTTTGGCTGGGCCGCGAGTGCGCGGACGTCGTGGGTGGTCTTGCGCTCGAGGTGGAGAAAGCCGAGAACCACGTCGGCGACCTGGACGCCGGTGTTGTCTATATAATTTTGCACTTCGACGTGGCGGCCGGCGTGGCGGAGCATGCGCGCGAAAGTGTCACCCAAGACTGCGTTGCGCAGGTGGCCGATGTGCGCGGCCTTATTGGGATTGATGCTGGTGTGCTCGACCATGGTTTTGAGCGGATCTTTTTTGGGAGGATCTTTTTTGTGTTCGGTCGAGAGGTCTGGCTTGCCAGAGGCTTCGGCGCAGGCGGCGCGGAAAAACGAGGCGCGGTCGAAGAACGCGTTGAGGTAACCACCGCCGGCGACTTCGACGCGCTCGACGCCCTTGATGGGCTTCAGGGAATTGGCGATTTCCTGCGCGAGCACGCGCGGAGGTTTTTTGAGGCGCTTGGCGAGCTCGAAGCAGACGGGAGAGGCGGCCTCCCCCATGGCGAGCTTGGGAGGGCGCTCGATCACGATGGGGACGTCGGTTTTATAGCGCTCGTGGATATGGTGCCGCAGCGCTCTGCGCACTCGCTCCTCGACAACTTTGTACACGTGGCTCCTTAGGTCCTTGCGAATCTTGCAGATACAG
>JBAVQT010000239.1:0-3599 GCA_049694295.1 Candidatus Acidiferrales bacterium | reverse complement strand
GCGTCATACTCGAACACGGCCCGAAGAAGATCCTCCAACTCGCCGGCGCTTTCCGACTGCGCGCCTATCAGCAAAGCCGCCCGGTCGATCCAAGCCGCCAGCGCGCCTTGCGGTTCCACTTGCCGATCGCTCGCAAGCCAACCATTACGCCGCAGAATCTTTTCGACGTCCGCCGATTCGAACTTGCCCGATGC
The DNA here is from genome assembly GCA_049694295.1 of Candidatus Acidiferrales bacterium. Taxonomy (GTDB): domain Bacteria; phylum Acidobacteriota; class Terriglobia; order Acidiferrales; family UBA7541; genus Palsa-295. Next base: position 3,405 of record JBAVQT010000239.1, on the reverse strand, counting down.
GAATGCGTCGGCCGCCGCCGATACCGTAGGATTCGGGCTCGAGATCTGCTCCATGCGCGGTTCCATTCTACTCTTTCACGGCCTTCCGACAGTCTCGACTTCGGCAGACGCAGCTGCACTCTCGTTCGAAACAAAACTTTTATGAGTGAGCGGAAGTGAATGAATTCAGATGAACGAGCCAACCCGGAGTATCGCGCAGGTTATTTCGAAACGAGCGCCGCCGCGGGCGTGGCTTCCGCAGCCCCGGCTAGCACCACGCGGTCGCGTCCGGCAGCCTTCGCCGCGTACAACGCGCGATCGGCCTCCAGCAGAATGGCCGGCGCGCTGCCGCCGTGCTGCGGGAACGCGGAAACTCCGGCCGAAACGGTGACCGATTTCGCCGAGGGTACTTGCTGCTGCCAGGCCAGATGCTTCACGCCTTCGCGAACCGCCTCGGCGCGGCTCTGCGCGATTTCGAGAGAGGCGTCCGGCAGCACCAGCGCAAACTCCTCACCTCCATATCGGCAGGCGATATCTTCCTGGCGAACCTGGCCGCGCAGAAATTCTCCCAGCGCCCGCAGCAGCGCGTCGCCCGCGCCGTGACCCAGCGTGTCGTTGAATTCCTTGAAATGGTCCAGGTCCAGCAGAATCACGGACACCGGCCGGTTGTGACGATACGCGCGGCGAATTTCGCGTTCCAGGGTTTCGTCCAAATAGCGCCGGTTGAAAAGCCCGGTCAGTCCGTCGCGAATCGATTGGAAGCGCAACGTTTCGCGCAAGCGCAGGTTCGCGCAAGCCAGCGCCACGCTTTCCGCAATGCGCCGCACCAGCAGATCGTGCCCTTCGGAATCGGCTGCGCTCGGCTCGTCTTCTTTCGCAGTCGCTTCGACAGGCGACAGCAGATACATCAGCCCAAACGCCTCGTTCTGCGCTACCAGCGGAATGCACTGTGTCGCTCCGGCGGATTTCTCCGCGGCGTGACGGCAGAGCACCACACCGCTCGTTCCCGAAACGCGGTGCGGGCGCCCGCGGCGAAGCGCCCAGCAGTCGTCAGTGCCAAATGGCGCGACGGCCGGCGCCGAAGCGCCCCACGCCAGCAACGGCTCCATGGAATCGCGCGAATGATTGTGAAGATAGATCGCGCCCGAATCTTGCGGCAGCAAATCATCGACGAAACGCCGGATCACGTCGCGCGCCTCATCGAGTGTCAGGCACGATTGCAGCACGTCGCTCATCTCCGCGAGCAGGCGCGACTGCGCCGTCTTGGCCGTCAGCGCGTTCATTGAGAGCGTGAGCGACTCGTTGGTTTCCCGCAGCCCCTCCTGAGCCTGCTGAAGCGACTCGGTCTGCCGTTGCAATAGCCAACCCGCCAGCAAGAGCAACAGGATGCCGAAAAGGCTGCCGATCATCAGCGCGCGCAGCGTGTCTTGCGTATTGGCCTCGGAGGCGCCTTCGCGCTCGGCCAGCAGCCCGCGCTCGGCGCCGGTCATATTTGCCAGGATGAAACGAATCTGGGCCGAAAGCGCTTTCGCACGGCCATCGCGCACCACCGCCAGCGCCGCGTCGGCGCCCTTCGTCCGGCGCAGTGCGGTCACTTGCCGAATTAATTGCGTCATCTCGTCCACGGCGGGCGTCAGTTCGTGGAGACGCTGGCATTGCTGGGGATTATCATCCGTAAGGGCGCGAAGCTTCGCCATTAGCTCCTGGATGTCCTGCATCGCGCCATTCGTTGATTCGAGATAGCTGTTATCGCCGGTGAGCAGAAATCCGCGCTGGTTGGATTCAGCTTCGGTCAGGTCGGTGGAAAGATCATCGAGGCTTTCAATGGTGACGTGCGTGTGCCGCACCCATTCCTCCGTCTCTCGCGCGCGCAAAATGCTGCGAAACGAAATCGAAAGGACGAGTACGAACAGAGTGATAGCCAGCAGCAAAGCGCCAACGAGCCTGCGACGCACGATTCCTCTCCCCTATTGCCGCTGCCGGAGCTGCACTGCCGAGAGAGCTCCTGCAACGGCGAGACCGGCACACCCTGCCACACCAGTTGCCTTGCGGTCTATTCTGGAGGCGGGTCCTGCGGCGAGCTAATTATTTGAAGTACAGGTGTGCGCAGGCAGCAATTTAAACGAGCGTCTCAAAGCGAGAAAATCAGCCTATCAGAGTGGCGATGGCGTGGGCGGCGATCGCTTCTCCCCGGCCAATTTCGCCGGTTCCTTCGTTGGTCTTCGCTTTCAGATTGATCTGCTCCGGCGCAATGCCCAGCGCTTTGGCGAGCGCCAGCCGCATGGCCGGGAAGTGCGGCCCCAGCTTCGGCCGCTCCAGGATCACCACCGCGTCCAGATGATTGATCGCGAGGCCGCGTTCGTCGAGCAGGCGGCGAGTGTGTTCGAGGAAAATCAGGCTGGCGGCGCCCTTCCACTTCGGATCGGTGTCCGGAAAATGCGTGCCGATATCCCCCAGACCGCCGGCGCCCAGCAGCGCATCGCACAGCGCATGGCACAGCACATCGCCATCGGAATGCCCCACCGGCCCTTTGTCGTTGGGAACTTCGATTCCGCCGATCATCAGCTTTCGGCCTTCAGTGAGCCGGTGCAGATCGTAACCGATTCCGCAGCGCGTGATCGAGTGAGTCATCGCGCGCCCTCGCGCTCCTGTTGCAGATAGAAACGCGCCAAGTCCATGTCCGACGGGCGCGTGATTTTCAAGTTTCGCTCGGAACCGAGTACCACGAACACGTCGTGGCCGGAGCGCTCCACCACGGCAGCCTCGTCCGACGCGGTCACGCCATCCTGCTGGGCGCTGCGAAGCGCATCGCGGAGCAAAGCATACGTGAATGCTTGCGGCGTCTGCGCCAGCACGATGCGTTCGCGGGGGATTGTCGCGGAAATCAAGGCCACGTCTTCCGGCAAGCTCGCGCGCTTCACCTCTTTCACCGTATCGATCGCCGGAATGCCGAGGATGGCGGCGCCTCGTTTGCGGGCTTCGTCAATCACGCGCTCGATCTGCCCGGTCGTCACAAAGGGCCGCACCGCGTCGTGGACCAGCACGATTTCCGTGGCTGGATCCACCTGCGCCAGCGCATTGGCCACGGACTGCTGCCGCGTGTCGCCCCCGTGAACCACGCGCGCCGGGCGTCCCAGCCCCGCCTTGCCCACCGTATCCTGCAGCGAAATGATATCGTCCGCGCGTGTAGCTATGAAAAAATCCGTAATCGCGCTGCAAGCCGCCAGTCGCCGCAACGTGAAAACGATCAGCGGGACTCCGTCCAATTCCAGAAATTGCTTCGGCTTATCGGCGCCCATGCGGGTGCCCAGTCCGGCGGCGGGAATGATCGCGGCGATTCGGGTCATCGAGTGGCACTCATTGGAGATTTGCGCTCATGGAGTGGCGTTCAACACGCGGCGCCGATCGAGCGTGGAGCACTGGCCG
>JBAVQT010000238.1:0-5210 GCA_049694295.1 Candidatus Acidiferrales bacterium | reverse complement strand
GTGTATGTGACGCCCTTCTGTGGGGTGCAGCTCTCCTATGGGCCTAAAGAAAATCGTCATCCGGGGCGCCCGGCAGCACAACCTCAAAAATATCCACCTGGAAATCCCGCGGAACACGCTGACCGTGATCACGGGGCTATCGGGCTCGGGGAAGTCCTCGCTCGCGTTTGACACGCTGTACGCCGAGGGGCAACGGCGGTATGTGGAGTCACTGTCGGCATACGCGCGGCAGTTCTTGGACCAGATGGAGCGGCCGGAGGTGGATTCGATTGAGGGGCTTTCGCCGTCCATCGCGATCGAGCAGAAGACGACCACGCGCTCGCCACGCTCAACGGTGGGCACCATCACGGAAATTTACGATTATCTGCGGGTGATCTACAGCGCCATCGGGACGCCACACTGCCCGCAATGCGGCAAGGCGATCACGCGGCAATCCACGGAACAGATCGTGCAGTCCGTGCTGGCGCTGAAGCCGGAAGACCGAATCATGGTGCTGGCGCCGGTGGTGCGCGGACGAAAAGGCGAATACAAAAAGGAGCTGGAGAAATACGCGAAGGAAGGATATCTGCGGGCTCGCGTGGACGGCGAACTGGTGAATCTGGACGAGCCGATCCCGCTGGACCGGCGAAAAAATCATACCGTGGAGATCGTGGTGGACCGGCTGTTGCTGAAGAATGGAATCGCGCAGCGGCTGGAACAATCGGTGGCGACGGCGCTGAAATTGACCGGCGGCCTGGTGACGATCGTGGTGGTGGGCGGCGAGGAGCACGTGTATTCGGAAAAGTTGGCATGCCCGGATTGCGGAATTTCAGTTCCGCAGCTGGAGCCGCGCTCGTTCAGCTTTAATTCGCCTTACAGTGCTTGCGCGGAATGCCACGGGCTGGGATCGAAATATGATTTCGATCCGGCAAAAGTGATTGTGGACTGGACTAAGCCGCTCTTCGAAGGTGGATTGGGACCGGGATCGGGGTCGACATATTTGCAGCGAACGTTGCGCATCGCGGCGCAGGCGTATGGATTCGATCTGGACGAGCCATTCGAAAAGATGGCGCGGAAAACGCAGAATCTGATTTTGCAGGGGAATCCGGAAAAAGGACCGCACTCGCAAGGACTGAATTTTCAGGGCTTGCTGGCGCACCTGGAATCGAGCCTGAAAGAATCGAAGTCGGACAATTATCGCGAGTGGCTGACGGAATACATGTCTCCAACCAAGTGCGTGGCTTGCGAAGGACGGCGGCTGCGGCCGGAGAGCCTGGCGGTAAAAATTGCGGGGTTATCCATCGCTGACTTCACGACGCTGCCGCTGACGGAGGCGCGCAAAGCCGTGGACACCATGCGCAATCATCTGAATTTGCGGCAGAGAAAAATTGCAGCGCGACCACTGGGCGAAGTGGCGGAGCGGATCGATTTTCTGTTGGCGGTGGGGCTGGGCTATTTGACGCTGGATCGCTCGGCGGCGACGCTTTCGGGCGGCGAAGCGCAGCGAATTCGCCTGGCGACGCAGATCGGGTCGCGGCTCCGCGGCGTGATGTACGTCCTGGACGAGCCGTCAATCGGATTGCACGCGCGGGACAACGGACGGCTGCTGGCGAGCCTGGAAAAGTTGCGCGACCTGGGAAACACCGTGCTGGTGGTGGAGCATGACGAAGAGACGATCCGGCGCGCGAATTATGTGGTGGACCTGGGGCCGGGCGCTGGAAAAGTGGGCGGATATCTGGTGGCGGCGGGATCGCCGGAGGAAATTGCGGCGAATGCGGATTCGCTGACAGGGCAATATCTTTCGGGCCGAATGAAAATCGCGATTCCGGAAAAACGGCGCAGCCCGAACGGCAAGTCGCTGGCGATCCTGGGCGCGCACGGTAACAATCTTAAAAACATTGACGTGACGATTCCGCTGGGACTGTTGACGGTGGTGAGCGGCGTATCGGGATCGGGGAAATCGACGCTGGTAAACGACATTCTGTATCGCGCGCTGGCGGCGAAACTGTATCGTTCGATGGAGCAGCCGGGAGCGCACAGGGCCATCACGGGCGTGGAGCACGTCGATAAGGTGATCCAAATCGATCAAGCGCCAATCGGACGGACGCCGCGCTCGAATCCGGCGACGTACACGGGTGTGTTTGCGCCGATTCGAGAGCTGTACGCGCTACTGCCCGAATCGCGTGAGCGCGGATACAAGCCGGGGCGATTTAGTTTCAATGTGAAGGGCGGACGGTGCGAAGCGTGCCAGGGAGACGGCCTGCGGCGCATCGAGATGAATTTTCTGCCGGACGTTTACGTGACGTGCGAGGTGTGTCGCGGAAAACGGTATAACGCGGAGACGCTGGCGGTGCGTTACAAGGGGCTTTCAATTTCCGATCTGCTGGACCTGCCGATCGAGGATGCGCTGAAAGCGCTGGAAAATATTCCAGCGATCCAACAGAAGTTGCAAACGCTGGTGGATGTGGGATTGGGATACGTGCAACTGGGGCAATCGGCAACGACGCTTTCGGGCGGTGAAGCGCAGCGGACCAAGCTGGCGAAAGAGCTATCGAAGCGGCAAACAGGGCGGACGCTTTACATCCTGGACGAGCCGACCACGGGATTGCATTTCGATGACGTGAAGAAACTGATGGACGTGCTGAACCGGCTGGTAACGCTGGGAAATACAGTCCTGATCATCGAGCACAATCTGGACGTGCTGAAACAGGCGGACTGGATCATAGACCTGGGTCCGGAGGGCGGCGAGGCGGGCGGACGAATCGTGGCGCAAGGCTCGCCCGAGCAGGTGGCGCGGGCGAAGAAATCTTATACGGGACAGATACTGGCGAAGGCGCTGAACGGGACAATCGGAAACGGCGCGGGAGTGCCTGCTGAAGTGGAATTGCATATCGAGTAGGCGTGGCAAACGCGCAGCACGCGCGCGAGGCAGCGAATGGCAACACCGAATCGACGAAAAATACGAAACGGACGCAGATGAATTTCGACGACACGAATTATCCCGATGGCGAGCGAGGCGCAGAACCGGAAGCTGTGAATCCGAGTGGGGCGAACGCACGCACGCCGGGGACGCCGGAAGACGGTGAAGCCGGCAGCAATTCCGCGGGCGACGAGGTGAATAACGCGGCGCTCGGGCTGCCAATTCTTGAAGCAAATTCGAAATATGAAGCAGCGCCGGAAGGCTTTACGGAGCACGACACAGCGCAACGGTTTCTGCCGGAAGATTTGCGCGTGCCATGGGGCTGGCTGGACTTGGGGCTGCTGATCGGCGTGCTGTTCTTCGGCGGGATTTTTTTGACGTTAGTCGCGGCGATAATCTTTCGCTCGGCTGGAATCAACTTGCAACACATCCCAAAAACATCGCCGGTCAATAGTGTGTTCCTGATCGGGACTCAGGCGGTGATTGACCTGGGCGCCATGGCATATCTGGCAGCGCAAATGCATTTGCGATTCGGACGGCCTTTTTGGCGGACGATCGGATGGCGGCCGCTGGAAACGGGGACGGTGCCGCGCGGATTGGCGGTGGCGGGATATTTGGCAGGCGGATTCTTGCTGGCGCTGGTGGTGCAGGCAGCGGCGGCTGCACATCCTCCGCATGGACCGGTGCCGATCGAAGCTCTTTTTCAGGATCGGCTGAGCGCGGTATTAATGATATTCATGGGCGTGCTGATTGCGCCGGTAGTGGAAGAAACGCTATTTCGCGGCTACCTCTATCCCGTGCTGGCGCGAAGCTGGGGCGTGGCGACGAGCGTGGTGGTGACGGGAGTGCTGTTCGGCTGGCTGCACTCGTTTCAATTGGGCGGCGCTTGGTGGCAGGTGACGCTGCTGATGCTGGTGGGGATTTTGTTCACGTACGTGCGGGCGAAAACAGGAACGGTCACGTCGAGTTTTTTGCTGCACGTGAGCTACAATTCATTTCAGTTTTTTGCGTTTCTGGTGGCTTCGCACGGGTTGCGGATTCTGCCCCACATGGGTCAGTAAGCGCGCGCTGCCGATTTTCTGGCGATTGAAGCGAGCGATTTGGTGGGGAACGTTCGCGTGACGAAAGAGGACTGACTTGCACAGCGTGGAACCGATTCAATGGACGCCAGACGGCGTGGTGATATTGGATCAGCGGCGGCTGCCGAGCGAGGTGGTGTATCACACATACACCGACTATCGCGAGGTGGCGCGCTCGATTCGCGAAATGGAGATTCGCGGAGCGCCCGCAATCGGTGTGGCGGCGGCGATGGGCGTGGCGATCGGAATGAAACATTCGCCGGCTACCACAATGGAAGAAATGCGCGCGGAGTTTGCCGCCATCTGCGAAACGCTGGGGAAGACGCGGCCGACAGCCGTGGATCTCTTCTGGGCCATCGAGCGATTCCGGGGACGATTTGCGGAATTGGCCGCAGAGACTGGCGCGGCGGTTGGCCGCGAAGGGCTCGATAGGATTCGGACGGCGCTGGTGGCGGAAGCGGAGAGCGTCCACCAGGAGCGGCGCGAAGCCGATCAGCGGATCGGACGCTATGGTGCGGAGTTGATGCCACGGAGCGGGCGGGTGATGACGCAATGCAATGCTGGGGCGCTGGCGACGGGGGGCATCGGCACAGCCCTGGGAGTGATTCGCATGGCTGTGGAGGCTGGAGCGCATCTGGAAGTGTTTGTGCCGGAGACGCGGCCGTATCTGCAGGGAGCGCGATTGACAGCCTGGGAGTTGCAGCAGGACGGCATTCCGCTGCGGCTAATCACCGACAATATGGTGGGGCACATTTTGAAGACGCGCGAAGTGGGCGCGGTGGTGGTGGGCGCGGACCGGATCGCGCGGAATGGCGACACGGCAAATAAGATCGGGACGTACGGGATGGCCGTGCTGGCGCGGGAGCACAATATTCCGTTTTACGTGGCGGCTCCGATTTCGACGCTGGATTTTTCGATTGCGTCGGGCGACGAGATACCGATCGAGGAGCGCTCCGAAGACGAAATAACGCACATGGGCGGCAAGCGGATCGCGCCCGACGTGCCGGCATCGCATCCGGCGTTTGACGTGACGCCGGCCAAGCTGATCGCGGCAATTATTACGGAGCGCGGAGTGGCGCGCGCGCCATACGAGAAGAATTTGCAGGAAATCGCAGGGACGGCGAAGCGGCAAGCCGGAAGTTAGTCGCAGGATATTCCCAACCCAACCGAATCGTGAAGGGGCGGCCAGCGCCGAATGGCCCCGTGGGCACGTGCGCTCCACAGGCGATGGA
>JBAVQT010000237.1:0-9747 GCA_049694295.1 Candidatus Acidiferrales bacterium | reverse complement strand
CCTCTCTTCTTTGCCGAGCCGCCAGCCCCGGAATCTTCGGCGGCGGCGCTTTCAGCGGCCGCGCGAGCTACAATTTCCTTGAAGACGCGGCCGCGATGCTCGTAATTTTCAAATTGATCGAAGCTCGCGCAAGCGGGCGTCAGCAGCACCACGTCGCCCGGCTTCGCCCCAGCGATGGCCGCCTGCACGGCGCGCTCGATGGTGCCGGAGCGCTCGATCGGGATGGCGTCGCCCAGATGTTCGGCAATCTTGTCCGCGGCCGCGCCCACCAGCAGCGCTTTTCCGGCGCGCGCGCGCAGCGGTTCCCGCAGCGGAATGTAGTCGCTGCCCTTGTCCTTGCCGCCCAAAATCACGAATAGAGGTCCGGAAAACGCTTCGATGGCTTTTATTGTGGCGTCCACATTGGTGGCCTTCGAATCGTTGTAAAATTTCACGCCGCCGATCTCCGCGACGAATTCCAGGCGATGTTCCACGGCCTTGAACGTGCGCACGCCCGCGCCAATAGCGGAGGGGATCGCGCCCGCCAGATGCGCCGCAGCGCAGGCCGCCAGCACGTTTTCGACGTTGTGCTGGCCCAGAAGGGGAATTTCGTCGCAGCGGGCCACGGCTGTTTCCGATCCTTCGTTGCGAAAAAATATCTGATCGTCGCGCACGTAAGCTCCGGCGGCCACTCGTTTCAGCCGGCTGAACCAGAAAATGCGCGGCTTCGATGGCATGCGGCCGGTCACCGCGGGATCGTCCGCGTTGAGCACCGCGAAATCGCGCTCGGTCTGATTCTCGAACATGCGCATCTTCGCGGCGGCGTACTCGTCGAAGGTGGCATGGCGGTCCAGATGATCCGGCGTCAGATTGAGTAGCACGCCGATCTCCGGCCGAAAAGCTTCCACTGTTTCCAGCTGAAAACTGCTGATCTCCGCCACGGTGACGCTCGAGTCGGTCGAGCGCTCCACCAGCGCCAACAGCGGCGTTCCAATATTTCCGCCCAGCAGCGTTTCGATTCCCGCGTTTTTCAGGATGTGCGCCACCAGCGACGTCGTGGTCGTCTTGCCGTTCGAGCCGGTGATCGCGATCACCTTGCCGCGCAAAAATCGCCAGGCCAGTTCAATTTCGCTCCACACCGGAATATGATTCGCCCGCGCCAGGTCGATCCCGGGAATGTGCGCCGGCACGCCGGGGCTGACCACGATCAAATCCTGGTCGAGAAATGCTCCCGGGATTTGCCCTCCGAGCATCAGGCTCACGCCCGCCGCTCGCAGCTTAGCCACCGTCTCGCCACCCAGTTCGGCTTCGGATTTTTCATCCGTGGCCGTCACGGCCGCGCCGTAACCCGCGGCGAATAGCGATGTGACCATGCCGGTGCGCGCCAGTCCGACCACCAGCACTCGCTTGCCCGCCAGATCGATTCCCGGTCTCACGTGGTCCCTACCTCAGTTTCAAAGTCGTCAGCGAAAACAGTGCGAACACCAGCGCCAGAATCCAGAAGCGCACGATGATTTTCGATTCGCTCCATCCCGCCAGCTCGAAATGGTGATGCAGCGGCGCCATGCGAAACACCCGCTTGCCGGTCAGTTTGAAGGAACCCACTTGAATGATCACCGAGAGCGCCTCCAGCACGAAAACTCCGCCGATCGAGAGCAGCAGAATTTCCTGCTTGATGATCACCGCCACCGTGCCGATCGCGCCGCCCAGCGCGAGCGAGCCTACGTCGCCCATGAACATTTCGGCGGGGTGCGCGTTGTACCAGAGAAATCCGAGCGAAGCGCCCACCAGCGACCCGCAAAAAATCACCAGTTCGCCGGCGGCGGGAATTTTCTGCAGATCGAGATATTCGGCGAAGCCCGCATGGCTGGAAAGATAGGTCAACACGGTGAGTGCGGCTGACGAAACCAGCACGCAGCCGATCGCCAGCCCGTCCAGTCCGTCGGTGAGATTCACGGCGTTCGAGCAGCCCACTATCACCAGCACCAGAAACAGCACGAATGGCACGAACGCGATGGGCCAGAGGTAATGCAGCGAGAGCAGTGAGTTGATCACCAGATTGGGATGCAGTCTCTTGAAAAACGGCACGCTCAACTGCGTCGAGTACGCCCCCTTCACTTGCAACCCCAGCAGCACGGCGGCCACCACGATGCAGGTAAGCACCTGCAGAGAAAATTTCACCCGCGCGGTAAGCCCCAGATTGCGCTTGCGCACCACTTTGTTGTAATCGTCCCAGAAACCAATCGCGCCAAAGGCCAGCGTCGCGCCCAGCGCCAGCAGCACGTAGGCGTTCCGCAAGTCCGCCCACAGCAGCGTGGGAATCACGATCGCCGCCACAATCAACACGCCACCCATCGTGGGTGTCCCGGCTTTTTTCTGGTGTCCCTTCGGCCCTTCTTCCCGGATGTATTGCTTGACCTGCAGATTTCGCAGCCGCTCGATCATCCACGGACCCATCAGCAGCGAAAGCGTCATCGCCGTCAGGCTGGCCACCGCCGTGCGCACGGTGATGTAACGAAAAACATTCAGCGGACTGAAGTGCGGCTTGAGCAGGTAGAAGAAAAGGTAGTAGAGCATTTCAGTCGCGCCCCTTCGTGCCGCTGGCGGAAATTCCAGCCGGCTCGCTGCCGGGCATCCGCGCGTGACGCGTTTCCACCGCTTCGAGAATTTTTTCCATCTTCACGCCGCGCGAGCCTTTCAGCAGCAGCAAATCGCCCGCGGCCACAAATCCCGCCAGCGCTTCACCTGCCTCCGCCGAGTTGGCGAAAAACATGGTGCGTCCCCGCGGATGCCCTGCTTCGATCGCCGCGCGGACGAATTCTTCGGCGTCGCCCTGCACGCCGATAATCCAATCGATCTTTCGCAATGCCGCGGCATACCGTCCGCATTCGCGGTGCAGTTCCGCAGCCGAAGAGCCCAGTTCGCGCATCTCTCCCGCCGCCAGAATTCTCCGGCGATAGCCCGGCGTCGCGGCCAGCAAGCCGGCCAGCGCGTTCAGCGCCGTGGGACTGGAATTGTAGGTGTCGTTGATCAGCGTGAAGCCATCGGCAAAGCGCACCACTTCGCCGCGCTTGTCGGCTGGCGTAAGCGCGGGAAACACATTCGCTGCTTCGGCCGCTCCCATACCCCAGACGCTCGCAGCCGCCAGCGCCGCGACAGCATTCATCACGTTGTGCCGTCCGATGAGCGGCAGCGCCAGGCGCGCGCGGCCCTGGCTCCCCACGAAATCGAATGCCGAGCCCTCCACGCCGCGTTCTTCGATATTTTCCGCGCGAAATTCGGCGTGTGGCGAAGCGCCAAACCAAAGCACTCGCCCCGGTGCGACTTCCGAGAACCGCGCGACGCGCTCGTCGTCGGCGTTCAGCACGGCCTTCGACTCCGCGCCCGGCAGATTCTCGATTAATTCGCGCTCGGCCAGCGCAATCTCCTCGATGGAAGAAAAAAACTCGAGATGTTCGACGGCCACTCGCGTGATCACGCCCACCTCCGGCGAAGCGATGCGCGCCAGGCGTGCCAGCTCGCCGCGATGCGACATCCCCAGCTCGACCACGGCGGCGTCGTAACTGTCGTCGAGCTGCAAGAGTGTGAGCGGCAATCCGTATTCGTTGTTCAAGTTTCCTTGCGTCTTCAAAACGCGCAACCGCGCGCCCAGCAGCGCCGCCAGGATTTCTTTCGTGGTGGTCTTGCCGATCGAGCCCGCCACGCCGGCGATGCGCCTCCCGGATTTCCCGCCGCGCCATACCGTGCAGGCCCGGCGGGCCAGGTTGTGCAGCGCCTCGAGCGTGTCGCCCACGGCGAATAATCGCGCGCGGATGTCCGGCGGATATTCGGCAAATCGTTCGCGCGCCACCACGGCGGCCACGGCTCCCTGCTCCAGAGCGACGGCGACGAAAGCGTGTCCATCGTGACGCGGACCGCGTATCGCCAGAAACAGTTCTCCGGCGCGCACGGAACGAGAATTAATCGAGAAGCCGGCCACCCCGGCCACGGCGTCGAGGCCCGCGGAAAGCGGGACACCCAGCGCATCAGCCACCTGAACCACGGTCCAGCGCATCGCGTCTCCAACTGAGTGGGCTTCTCTCTCAAGCGTTTGCTCTCGAAAGTGCCGAATCGTGCTGCCGCGTGCCCTTCTTCGCTGCCTGCTGCGTTTGGCGTGCTGCGTGCCGCCTGGCGCTTGTTAGGCGCTGCTTCCGCGCTGCGTCTTCACAAAACCTTTGTGCCGCAAAATCGCGCGCGCTTTTTCCCGATCGTCAAACTCGATCGTGCGGTCATGCAAAATCTGGTACGTCTCGTGACCCTTGCCCGCCAGCAGCACGATGTCTCCCGGCCGCGCTTCTTCAATTGCGATTTCCAGAGCGGCATCGCGGTCCGGCTCGATCCGGTAGTTCGCGTTGGCTTTTTGCAAGCCGACGGCCACATCGTTCATGATCCGCAGCGGATCTTCCTGGCGCGGATTATCGTCGGTCAGGATCACCAGATCGCTCAGCGATCCCGCGGCTTCGCCCATCAGCGGACGCGTCGAGCGGTCGCGCTCGCCGCCCGCTCCGAAGAGCGTGATCACCCGGCCGCGCGGATTCAGCTCGCGCGCGGTTGAAATCAAATTTCGCAGCGCGTCGTCGGCGTGCGCGTAATCCACCACCACCAGAAACGGCTGCCCTTCATCAATGCGCTGAAATCGCCCGGGCACCAGTTCTAGCGCGGCGATTCCCTCTTCGATTTTCGCGGGCGCCACGCCCAGCGCCAGGCCCGCGCCGATAGCCGCAAGAATGTTGTAGACGTTGATGCGGCCCACCAGCGCCGAGCGAATCTCGATTTTTCCCGCCGGCGTTTGCGCCGTGAATTCCAGCCCGTCGAAACTCAATGCGAATTTCTTGGTGGTCAGATCGGGCGAACCGGAAAGTCCATAACTCAGCGTGTTCGCGGCCAGCCCGCGCAGCCGCTCCGCGTAGGGATCGTCCGAATTGATCACCGCAACGTCGGGCGCGCCCGCGCCAGTGCCCTCAAAAAGGCGCCGTTTGGCGGCGAAATAGTCGTCGAACGTTTTGTGAAAATTGAGATGATCGCGCGTCAGATTCGTGAAAATTGCCGCCGCGAAATGGCACCCCCAGGTCCGTTCCATGGCCAGCGCGTGCGAGCTCACCTCCAGGACGGCGTGCGTGCCCCCCGCTTCGCGAACCTCCGCGAACATTTCCTGCAAATCGAGCGACTCGGGAGTGGTATTGGTCGCCGTGCGGTTGCCTTGCGGCGTGCGATAGCCCGTGGTGCCCACCAGCGCCGCCGTAAAACCTGCCGCGCGCAGGATCGAGTCCACCAAAAAAGTGGTCGTCGTCTTGCCGTTCGTTCCGGTGACGCCGACCAGCTGCAGCGCCGCCGCGGGATGATCGTAAAAATTTGACGCCGCGCGTGCCAGCGCGCGGCGCTCTTGACCCGCCACTAACTCGATCCAGGCCACCCCGGCCGAAAATTCCGCCGGCCTGGCTTGCCCGCTGGCGATGGCCACGGCCCCGGCCGCAATCGCCAAGTCCACAAAGCGGTTGCCGTCGTCTTTATTTCCCGGCAGCGCGAAAAACAGCGCGCCGGGCGCAACTCTCCGGCTATCGCAGGCGATGCCACGAATGGCCGCGCCCGAACCCCTGCTGGTTTGCAGGATTTCAATCCCCGCCAGCACTTCGCCGAGAGTCTTTTCGCGCTTTTTCATTCCGTGCTCTGCATCTCCTGCCGCGCCGTGTCCTCGCGCGTCCCACGCGGGACGCGCGTCACTCTCTGCCACAAATCTCAATTGCCGGCTCCGCTGTGCGTTCGCGGCGCCGCCCCGCCCGGACGTCCAAAGCGAACTGTCACCCGGCTGCCGCGCAAAATCTGCGCTCCGGCGCCTGGCGATTGCTCCAATGCAACTCCGTCTCCAATCAACGCGGGGATCATTCCCAGCCGCTCGCACGTCTCCGTCACTCCGCGCACCGATTGTCCGCTGAGATCCGGCACCGTCACCGAAGGCTGATCTCCAAACGCCACGGTTTGCGGCGATGGCGAGCTTCCGCGCGTTTTTTTCTCGATCGCCGCCTGAAATCGCGCTTCGGTAGTGTCGGCGAGCGCTGCGCGAGTCGGGCCGTCGCTCGAATTCTTCGCTGTCTCCGTTTGCGCGGGCGCGGGAATGTCGTTGGGCACATCGAGATAGGCAAGCACCTGCTCGGCGATGCGTTTGAAAACAGGGCCGGCCGTGGGGCTGCCTTCGTGAATCCCCAAGGGCGTATCGAGCACCACGAGAATCGTCACCACCGGATCGTTCACCGGCGCGAATCCCACGAACGACGCATTGAACTGCCCCGGCGCGTAGCGCCCCGTCGCCGGATCGATTAATTGCGCCGTGCCGGATTTGCCCGCAGCGGTGTAGCCATTGAGCTGCGCGAATCTCCGGCCGGTGCCTTCCAGAATCACGGATTCCATCATGCCGCGCACGGTCGCCGCGGTTCGCGCGTCCGTCGCCGTATGTGTTTCTTCGCCCGAGCGCTCGGGAATCGGAATGGCGCCGTCGGAGTTGCGGATTTCGCGGACCACTCGCGGCGGATACAGCGTGCCGCCATTGGCGATCGCTGAAACCATCGAGACCACCTGAATCGGAGTGGCGCTCACCTCCTGCCCGATAGCGATCGACCCGATCGAGCTGGGCGTCCATTCCCGCAGCGGACGGAACAGGCCGCGATTCTCGCCCGGCAGAGCGATTCCCGTAAGCTGGCCGAAGCCAAAGTCTCGAATCACGTCGTAAAATTTCGGCGCGCCCAGGCGCAATGCAATCTTGATCGAGCCGACATCGCTCGATTCCGCCAGCACCTGGCGAACGCTCAGCAGGCCGAACGGCCTGTGATCGTGGATCAAGCGGCCGGCCACCACGATGGAGCCTTCCTGGCAATCGATCAGCTCGTCGGGATTGGCGACGCCGTGTTCGATCGCGGCCGTCATGGTGACGATTTTGAATGTCGAGCCGGGCTCGTAGGCGGCCGCCGCCGCTCGGTCCATGCGCATGTCGTCCGAAAATTTTCCCGGATCGTTGGGATCGAACGTGGGTTCGTTCGCGACCGCCAGCAGTTCACCGGTGTTGGGATCCTGGACCACCACCGAGCCGCTCTTCGCGTGCGTCTCCTGAATCGCGCGCGCCAGCTCTTTTTCCGCAATGTACTGGATCGTTTCATCGAGCGTGAGCGTCACGCTCGCGCCCGGATCGGGCGCCGATTCATGCCGGTCGTAAAATTGTTTGCGGCCATTGGCCATCAGCAGCACGCGCCCCGGCTTGCCGCGTATCCATTTGTCCAGCGACAGCTCGATGCCGCCCTGGCCTTTTTCGTCCGTGTTGACGTAGCCGACCAGCGAAGCCGCCAGGTCGCGCTGCGGATACATTCGCCGGTTCTCCTTGGCGAAAAATACGCCGCGCAGGTTCATGGCATCGATTCGCTCCACCGTCTCGGGCGAAACTTTCTTCGCCAATCGCACCGGCGTGTGCGCTTCGCGGATTTTCGTTTCGATCTCTTCGGCGGGCACGCCCAGCGGACGCGACAGCAGCCGTGCGATCATGCCCGCGTCGGCGATGTCCGATGGGTCGGCGAAGCAGGAATCCATCGGAATGCTCACGGCCAGTTCCCGGCCCTTGCGGTCGTAAATCGTGCCCCGCATCGGGCTGATTTCAAATGATCGCTGCTGCTGTTTCTGGGCTCTCGCGAGGTAATCGCTGTAGCAGAAGAGCTGGAGGTAGCTCAAGCGCGCCAGCACGGCCACCATCCAAACCACCGCCATTACCCAGACCACCAACCAGCGGAGACGCGCGCTGCGCTGCTCCATGGGCTCCGGCCTACCCCAGCCTGAATTGGACCCGGCAATCTGGGGACATATCTTGCCGGGATAGGCCCGGGACAGCAGGCCGTGAAGTCATCTCAGCGCCGCGGCGAATAAGATGCGGTTCGCACCTGCGCCAGCACCGGATCGCCCGGCGCTTCCGCCGGAGCCGCTTCGCGCGGAATCGCCACAGTCAAGCCCAGCTGGTTCTTGGCGATCGTTTCCACGCGGCCGGCGAAGCGCAGCGTTTCCACTTCCAGCATCAATTGTTGGTTCAGCACGTTGGCTTGCGTGCGGCGCTCGTTGAGCTGCTCGAATTGCGCGCGCATTTGAATGCACTCGAAATGCTGCCAGGCGTAAACGAAAAGGCACAGCGCCAGCGCCGCCATGGCCGCCACGCGCCGCCAGAAATCCCGCAGGCGCGCCGGCGAGGTAGGCCGCACCAGCCGCGAATTATCGATTCTTTTTACCGTGTAGTATTCGGTCATGGCCGCCACCCGGGCTCGCCGCTTTCCGAGGGCGCCAATTTTTCCGCCACGCGCATTTTGGCACTGCGCGAGCGCGGATTCCGCTGTATCTCCTCCGCGCCGGGCCGGATGACTTTCTTCGTAAGCACCCGGAAACTTCCCTCCCGGGCGAACTGCTGGAACGCCTGTTTCACCCGTCGATCCTCCAGCGAGTGATAACTCAAGATCACCAGGCGTCCTTCGGAATTTAAAGTGGCAGGGGTCCGCGAAAGAAACTGCTCGAGTTCCTCCTCTTCTCGATTCACCGCTGTCCGCAGCGCCAGAAACGTTTTTGTCGCGGGATGCAGTTCCTGCCTTCCCCTTGCTTTTCGAACCCCTGCCACAACCGTTGCCAGGTGCGCGGTGTCGCGGATCGGCCGCGCCCTCACGATGCCCCTGGCGATTCTGCGTGAATCCCTCTCCTCCGCCTTCTGATAGAGGAGATCGGCCAGTTCCCTCTCTGACCATCGGTTCACAATATCTGACGCCGTAAGCGGCGTGTCTGGATTCATCCTCATATCCAGCGGCGCCGCGAAGCGGAATGAGAATCCGCGCTCCGGCGTGTCCAGCTCCAGGCTGGAAATCCCCAGATCGGCCACCATCCCGTCAATCGGCGGCAGTTTCATTTCCGCCGCCACTTCGCCGATCTTCGAAAATTCCGCGTGCACCAGAGTCACCTGCCGCTCAAGCGGCGCCAAACGCTCCCGCGCGATTGCAATCGCCTGCGGGTCGCGGTCTATCCCGATCAAACGCCCCGTGCTCAGCCGCCGGGCGATTTCCACGGCATGACCGCCCGTGCCCAGCGTCGCGTCCACATACAATCCCTCGGGCCTGATCCGCAGCGCTTCGATCACCTCTGCGGCCATCACCGGCGTATGCAGCACGCTCAAAACTTTAAACGCCCAATTCGTTCAAATCTTCCGCCGTCAGAGGACTACGGTTCAGCTGCTCGATGAATCGGGCGTGATTCCAGACTTCCAGAAACGTCAGCTGCCCCTGCACGTCCACTTCGCCCTTCATTTCCGCCGCTTCCCGCAGCACGGGAGGAATGAGCACCCGCCCCTGCCCGTCCACCTCGACCACCTGGCCGTAGAAATTCGTCCGCGCCAGAAATTTCTGCTTGGCCGGATTGTGCGAGGAAAGCTTCGCCAGCTTCTTCTCGATCGCTTCCCAGATTTTCATCGGATAGATTCGCGCATGATCGCCGCCCGCGCTGGTGACGTAGAACTTCGACCCGCCCTTGCGCAGCTCGGCCAGAAAATCGGCTGGAATTTTTACCCGCCCCTTTTCGTCTACCGTCGCCAGATAGGTGCCGCGCAGCATGATCGCCCTTCGAAAAAGCGGCCGGCGTGTTCTCCATCGAGATCACTCGCAGCATCGCCTCAGCTGGTGCAGATTTCATGTTTCCAAAACGGGAACTTTTTGCTCGGAAGCCGGT
>JBAVQT010000236.1:0-7526 GCA_049694295.1 Candidatus Acidiferrales bacterium | reverse complement strand
ATCCAGAGGGCTTCGTCACTCTGGCTGTAGAGGGGATAGCGGTCGGTGACTTCGAGCAAGCGCGCGGCGGCGGCGCGATAATCGGGCTTCATGTAATAGTAATGCGCGATTTTGTATTCGCCGTCGGCCAGGACTTCTTGCACTTCGCGGAGGCGCTGCTCGGCCTGAGGTACCAGAGGGCTCTGCGGAAATTTCAGCAGGAACGCCTGAAATTCGTCTTCGGCGTCTTCGGCCTGCTCGTTGTCGCGGTCGGATTTCTCCATCATTTTGTAGTGAGCCATTCCGACCTGCATTTGAGCGTAGGCGGCTTCGTCGAGGAACGGGAAGAAGACGATGAAATTCTTGTATTCGCCGATCGCCTGGGTGAGGTTGGAAGTGCCACCTTCCTGATAGTAGGAGTCGGCAACCGCGAGCTTGGCTTTAGCGAGGTATTCGCTGTCCGGATAGGTGTTGATTAAAGTTTGGAGGGCCAGCCGGCCTTCCGTGAAGCGGCCCTTTTTAACGTCGGCCATGGCGCGCTGGTAGAGGACTTTATCGGGCTCGGCGGATTGCGCGGTGTCGTCGGCAGGTGCTTTTTTTGCGGGCGGAGCTTTGATGACTTTGGGTTTTTGCGCATGTGCCGGAGCGCATAGTGACGCACCCAGAGCGACACCCGCCACGACCACCCAGAATCGCATGTTCTTCGAGATTATTCCGGCCATCAGACCCCTAGGTTATTCCGATTCGAGCGCCAAGCCATTTGGTTGCTTCAAACCTTCTGGCTTAACGCTTCCATGGCAAGTTTGCGCATCTGGCGAGCCGCCGCGGCTGGGTCGGGAGTGTGGAAGATCGAAGTCCCCGCAACAAACGTGTTCACGCCAGCCTGCGCCAATTCGGCCGTGTTTCCCAGATCGACTCCCCCATCCACTTCGATCCGGAAGCTAGCATTATAACGCGAGCGCCACTGATGGAGCTGTCGAATTTTTTCCACCGAGCCGGGGATGAATTTCTGTCCGCCGAATCCCGGATTCACAGACATTACCAACACCGTGTCCACCTTGCCGAGGACTTCGGCCAGGAACGCGACCGGCGTGGCTGGGTTGATCACCGCGCCCGCTTCAGCGCCGTTTTCGCGTATCAGAGACAGCGCCCGATCGAGATGCGGCGTGGCCTCCTGATGCACGAGCACGCGGCTGGCGCCCGCCGCGATGAAATCCTCGATGAACTCCTCGGGCCGCTCGATCATCAGATGCACATCGAGCGGCAAGCGGGTTGCCTTGCGCAGCGAGATGACCACGGGAATGCCCAACGAGATATTGGGGACGAAGTGGCCGTCCATGATGTCCACGTGCAGGACGTCGGCGCCGCCTTCCTCGACCTTGCGGACTTCTTCGGCGAGGTGCGTGAAGTCCGAAGCGAGTATGGAGGGAGCGATCTCGATCTTGGCGTAGCTCATCGTGTTCTCGCAAATTCTAGCACAGGCCTGGTGACCGTCATTCCGCCACCTGCACCTCGATGCCTGCGCCAGCCTGGACTCGCGCACCGGGCGACGGAGACTGGCCGACGACGGTGCCGGGCGCGGCGTTCGCGGCGCCGAGCGGCGTGATACGAGAAATTTTCAGGCCATCGGAGTTCATCTTGCTCTCCGCTTCGCCAAGCGTGAGTCCGCCCAGCGCGGGCATGACGTAAGCAGCCGGCCTTGGACCGAGGGCCACCAGGAGATTTACGTGTGGGCTGGTGACGTTGCTGGTTCCAGGCGCGGGATCCTGCTGGATCACGGTGTCGGGTTCGGTGCCGGGAAGATAGGCGCTGGACATTTCGCCCAGTTGCATACCGCCGCGCAATAATTCGATGCGGGCGGCGCGAATGCTGCGGTCTTCGAGTTGCGGAATGGTCACTTTCTGCGGGCCGAGACTCAGAATTACGTGCGCGTACTGGCCGATTTTTACGCGCATGCCGGATGTGGGGACCTGCCGCACGACGGAGTCGCGCGCTTGGGAACTGTAAATGCGATCTTCGACTTTAAACCCGACGCCGCGTTCCTGCAGAGAGTGTTGCGCCTCGTCGGCTTTCTGGCCGACAACGTCGGGCATCACTACCTCCCGGCCTTGGATGGCGAAGCGCATGGCGGTAAGCGCACTGAGAAACGCGACGGACGTGAGCACAAAGAGAGCGAGCGCCAGGCGCAACACCCATTCCAGGCGTTGGCGCAGCGTCATCGCATCGACCTCCAAATCACGTTCAAGAACTTAGCACGCTTTGCGCCGCGGGCCCACGGGCCCGGCCCGGCGCTGTGACTATGATTTGCGTGTCGTCCTTTCCAGGACGGCCGCGAAGAAGCCGTCGCATTTCTGCTCGCCGGGCGAGGTGCGAAAATCGCCGACGGAATCGAAAAAAATATTCGGGTCGAAACCCTCCGCGAGGTGAGGCGCCAAAGCTTGCACTAGGCGGGACGCGTCAGCGCGTTGTGCGGTTTGTGGCAGGCACCCGCGAGGTGAGATCGCGGTTGCGAAGATACGAGCTACATCGCCGTTCGTTGCAGCCAGAGCCTCTTGCACCACCGCTTCGTTCTCTTCTGGCTCGAGCGAGCAGGTGGAATAAACGAGACGGCCGCTGGGCGCGAGGCGATCGATCGCGTGGACCAGCATCGCAGTTTGTATGGCGTGCAGCTCGGCGAGATGTTCGGGCTGGAGCCGCCAGCGAATTTCGGGATGCCGTGCGAGAGTGCCGGTGCCGGAGCAGGGGGCATCCACCAAAATTTTATCGAATGTGACACCGAACGGAAGCGGCTTCTCTGCGTCCAATTCAACCAAGCGAGCGCGGCGCAACCCCAGCCGCTGAAGCTGCGCGTGAAGCGCGCTCAGCCGGTGCGCATGGCGGTCGGCCGCCACCACCATGCCGCGCTCGCCGATGGCGCGTTCGAGGGTAGCTGTCTTGCCTCCGGGCGCGGCGCAGAGATCCAGCACTCGGTCGCCCGCTTGCACGTCCAGGAGCAGCGGGACGGCTTGCGAGGCTTCATCTTGAATTGAGATTCTGCCGTGACGAAACGCTTCGGTCCGCGACGGGCTGCCGCCGCTCACGGCGATCGCGCGGCGCAGCAAGCCGCCAGGCTCGACGTGCAATCCGGCGCGCTCCAACGATTCGACGGTGTTGCGCCGCTCGGAGTCGGCGCCGTGAACGGCGCAACTCAATCGCGGCGCGCGATTGTTAGCTTCGAGCAACGCGCGAGTGCTCTGCTCGCCCCACCTTGCGAGCCACCGCTCGACCAGAAACGTGGGATGGGAATACAGGATGCCCCAGCGCTCGGCGAGTGGCGCGCCGGATGGCAGCAGTTGTTCGGCCGGCGTGCGATCTTCTGCCGCGCGGCGGAGCACCGCATTGACCAGTCCGGCGGCGGAAACTTTTCGCGCGCGCTTGACCATCTCGACCGATTCGCTGACTGCCGCGTGCGCCGGCACACGCTTGAGAAAGCGAATTTGGTAAAGCCCGGCGCGCAGAGCGATGCGCACGGCGAAATCGAGTTTGGCGGCAGGTTTTTTCATTTGCCGCTCCAGCAGAAAATCGAGCAGCCGCTGCCAGCGAATCGTGCCGAAGGTGATTTCTGTCGCCAGCGCAGCGTCGGCAGGGGTGATATTCGCGCCGAGCTCGGCGTGCAGCGCGTCGCTGGCATACGCGTTTTCAATCTCCACGCGCCGGAGCACCTCAAAAGCAATTCGGCGCGCGGGCGAGATCTGGGCCGCGGAAAATTTGGCAGCGGCGTGACCGGAGAAGGGACGCATCACGCGCCGAACCGTTCGCTGGAAGCCAGGCGCGCGCCGCTGACGAACTCGCGGGCCGTGACGCGCTTGCGTCCTTCGAGCTGCGCGAATTCGATGCGCAGAATCGTGCGTCCGCCGCACTCCGCGAACAAGTCGCCGCCTCGAACGACGAGTGTGCCGGGCCCTTCTGACGGCGTCGACGGTTCGGCGAGTTCCTTCGGACGGCCCCAGACCGCGCATTTCTGTCCGCGAAACGCGGTGAACGCGCCGGGCCACGGCTGCAAGCCGCGAATGCGGTTGTAAATCATGCCCGCCGGTTGCCTCCAGTCAATGCGACCGTCCTCTTTCTTAAGCGGCCTGGCGTGCGTGGCCTTCGAGGAGTCCTGCGCCGCCGGGGTAATCTCGTCGTTGGCGAGTCCACGCAGAGTCCAGGCGATTAGGGGCGCGCCGAGCTCCGCTAGCCGCGCCGAAAGTTCCGGAGCCGTCTCATCGGGACCGATTTCAGTTTCCGCGCGCAGCAGCACCGGACCAGTATCGAGGCCGGCGTCGATCCGCATGGTGGTGAGGCCGGTGCGCGACTCGTCGTTGAGAACCGCCCACGCGATGGGCGCCGCGCCGCGATATTTCGGGAGCAACGATCCGTGCAGATTGATCCAGCCGAGACGAGGAATCTCGATCAGCGATGCCGGAATGATCTGGCCATACGCGATGATGACCACGCAGTCGGGAGCGACTCGCCGAAAATAATCGTGCGCGGATTCGGAGCGGATTTTCTCAGGCTGGTAGACAGCGAGCCCTGCTTCGAGCGCCACATCCTTCACCGGAGAGCTGGCTGTTAGCTGGCCGCGACCGCGGGGGCGATCCGGTTGAGTGATGACGCCTGCAATTTCAAACTCGGGCTGGGCGATTAGGTGGCGAAGAGAAGGAACGGCAAAGGAGGGCGTGCCGCAAAAAACGATTCGCAGCGGCACAGACGGCCTACCAGTTCCCGGCCTTGATCATTTTGCGAATTTTGCGTTTGATGAGATCGCGCTTGAGCATGCTGACGTGAGCGATAAAGAGCACGCCGTTCAGGTGGTCTATCTCATGGCAAAAAGCGCGAGCCAGCAGGCCTTCGCTGCGCATCTCAAACTCTTTTCCATCGGCGTCCTGGGCGCGGATGGTGACGTACAGCGGGCGCGCGATGTTGGCGCGAAAGCCGGGCAGCGAAAGGCAGCCTTCCTCTTCACGCTGCTCGCCCTCGGCGTGAATGATTTCAGGATTGGCGAGGACGAGTTTGCCTTCGGGATTTTTTCCGTTGGTGACGTCGATCACAGTGAG
The DNA here is from genome assembly GCA_049694295.1 of Candidatus Acidiferrales bacterium. Taxonomy (GTDB): domain Bacteria; phylum Acidobacteriota; class Terriglobia; order Acidiferrales; family UBA7541; genus Palsa-295. Next base: position 2,469 of record JBAVQT010000236.1, on the reverse strand, counting down.
TCGAAGACTCAGGCCGATCTGCGGAGCGGCCAGACCCACGCCGTTGGCCGCATACATGGAGTCGAAGAGATCTCCGACCAGAGCCTTTAGCTCGTCGTTGAATCTGTCCACCCGCTTACCGGGCGTTTCCAGGACTGCGTCGCCGTATTTGACGATCGGATGAATCATGCTCGTGTGTTCCTCAAAAATTCTCGATCTGTTTGCAGTAACCGTCGAAATTGCGCCGCATCTCGCCCAGCGAATCGCCGCCGAATTTTTCGATATAAGCGCCGGCGAGCTCGAGGGCCACCATGGCCTCGCCTACCACACCAGCCGCCGGAACCACGCAAAGGTCCGAGCGCTCGTAAGCGGCCTGCACTGCTTCCTTGGTTTGCATATCGGCCGTTTGCAGCGCGCGGCGCAGAGTCGAAATCGGTTTCAGGTAACCGCGAACCACTACATCTTCTCCGTTGGTGATGCCGCCTTCGAGACCTCCGGCGCGATTCGAACTGCGCACGAATTTTTTCGCGGCTGCATCGTAGCGAATTTCATCCTGCACTTCGGAGCCGAAGCTGGTGGCGTTGGAGATTCCCGAACCGATCTCGACACCCTTGACCGCCTGTATGGACATTACCGCGCGGGCGAGACGTCCATCGAGTTTCTCATCCCACTGCGCGTGACTGCCAAGCCCGACTACCACTCCGCGCGCAATGACTTCGAAGATGCCGCCCACCGAATCGCCGGCGCGTCCCGCGCAATCTACCTCGGTTTTCATTTGCGCTTCGATTTCGGGATCCACGCAGCGCATCGGAGATTCCAGGTTCGCGCAGATGTCCACAATTTCCTGCCAGCTGGCAACGCGATCGAGCCGGACGTGGCCCGTCGCAATCGTGTGGCTGAGGATCTCGACGCCAAACTCGCGCAACAGCGATTTTGCCAGCGCCCCCGCGGCCACCCGCGCGGCCGTCTCGCGTGCCGATGCGCGCTCGAGGACATAACGAGCATCGTGCAGGTCGAGTTTCTCGGATCCCGCCAAATCCGCGTGGCCCGGCCGCGGCGCGGTGAGATGGCGCTGGGAGTCATCAGCGCCGTCGCTATCCTCCACCGGTAGCGCTTTTTCCCAATTTTTCCAGTCGCGATTTTCGATGCGCAGGGCGATCGGCGCACCGATGGTCTTGCCGTGGCGCACGCCGGCGAAAATATCGGCGGTATCTTTCTCGATGCGCTGCCGGCCGCCGCGGCCAAAGCCGAGCTGGCGCCGATGGAGTTCACGATTGAGGGATTCGAGGTCCACGGGCACACCCGCAGGCAGTCCCGAGATCCAGGTTAGGAGCGCCTGCCCATGCGATTCGCCCGCCGTGACCCATCGCAGCATCGTCAATAGTGCGCCGCATCCCCAGCGCGAACAAAGAATTCTACCGGACGCGCCGGGTGGCGTCTAGCTGCCGCTGCTGTTTCGGCGAAACTTCCGCGCCTCGGACGCCTGACGCCGCAACTCGTCGCGCGCAGGAAAGCTTGCGCCGTGCTTGTTCGCTTGACGCCGCGAGCAGCGGCAGTTACGCTTCCGAAGACTCGGCCCCCCCTCGGCGGCCTGCGTCGCCCCCGATGCCTGAAGCCAGCGAAACTCCATCGCTCTCCGCGCTCGCCGGCGAAGCGCTTAAACGCCAGGTCTGGGCTGTGCAGGATTATTCCCTCCTGGTTTTTCAATCACTTTTGAACATCTTCACGCCTCCTTACTATTGGTCGGACACGCTCGAACAAATGGATTTGATCGGTGTAGGTTCGCTGCCGATTGTGGTGATCACCGCGTTTTTCATCGGCGGAGTGATGGTGCTGCAGACGTCGGCGCAGTTCGAGCGATTCGGCGAGACCGCGTTGACCGGCGATGCCGTGTCTCTCGCGCTGGTGCGCGAACTAGGCCCGGCGATCACGGCGCTGCTGGTGGCTGGACGCAACGCCTCGGGGATCGCTTCGGAACTCGGTTCGATGGTGGTGACCGAGCAGGTGGACGCCATGCGGGCGCTGGGCACGGACCCGATTCGCAAGCTGATGACGCCGCGCGTGGTGGCGATGGTCACCATGCTGCCGTTGCTGGTGGTGGTCGCCGATTTCGTCGGACTCGTGGGCGGATTCATCGTGGCGTATTTCACGCTGCGGCTGGGCGCGGTGCAGTTTTGGACGCGCGCGATAAACGTCCTCGAGTTTGGCGACCTGGTGCAGGGCTTGGCAAAACCGCTGATTTTCGGGTTGATCATTGCCACGGTCGGTTGCTATCAGGGCTTGCGCGTAGAGGGCGGGACGCAAGGAGTGGGCCGGGCGACGACCAAGGCTGTGGTGGTTTCGTCCGTGTTCGTGCTGGTTGTGGATTTCTTCTTGGCGCGGTTGTTGCTGTTCCTGTTTCACAAATAGTTTGCAGAAGCGGCTGGCACAGGCGGCCGGCTTCCTGAGTCTCAATATGGACCCAAAGTGACCAACGAAGCGCTCATGAGC
>JBAVQT010000235.1:0-3718 GCA_049694295.1 Candidatus Acidiferrales bacterium | reverse complement strand
CTGCCCGCAAGCACATTGAGGTAATACACGTCGTACCCGTGGGCCGCGACGACAGGATGATAGCCATCCTTGATGAGCACCAAATCGCCGTCGATGAGTGTCAGAGTGTTGTCACGTGTTCCTGCGGCGTCATACAGGCGCTGGAACGCGTATCCTTCCGGTTCACTGATCCGGTAATAATAAGTTTCATCGAGGTCCACTTCGGCCGGCGGATTGTGAACGTCGTGTTTGTGCGGAGGATAGCTCGACCAGTTCCCGCTCGGCGTATAGACCTCACAGATCAACAGCTTATCGGCAGGGAACTCCGGACGAATGACATCGACGATCTGGCGAGTGCAATTTCCTCCACCGCGAATTTCCTCGCGGCAATCCGCCGGAGTAATGATTCGTGGACTAAACTGCGCCGAAGAAGGAGTGCGGCAGTCCGCGAATTCACAATCGGTGATCGCGGAAACTTCAAAAGGCTTGCCGCTTGGCAGATACGCCGCGTACGGAAACCCGCTGAACACGTCCTTGCGCCCGCCGATTTCGCGCGGCCCTTCGCCCCAGTCCAGTGTCGCTTTACCTCCCAAGACAACGAGAGCAGCTTCCTCGTCTCGTGTATCGCTCTGCCAGTATTGCCCGGCAAGCAGCCGGCGTACTGAGAAGTTAATCGTGCGCCACTTTGCCCGCTCCCGCGTAACCGACACGAGCACTCCGGACTTGTCCCGTGGGACAGGAGTCGGGTGAATCAGCACCTCCTGAACATAAGAAGTTTCTGGCATGTCAACCTCTCCGGGGCAAGACGGCATCTGCTGTCCGTCACTCATTGCTCCCGATCACTTGGCAAATCCACATTGATTCTTGGCGTCAGAAAAAATACCGCTCTCGCTTCACGGCTTTTTCGTAGGCCTCCCGCGCACTGCGGACGCTCTCCATTTCCGAGACCTCCGCGACGGCGACATCCCACCAGGATTCATAACCGGGAACACGCGCGTTGCGATCCACTTCGATCACCGTGACACTGGTTCGTTTGCTGGCTCGCGAGGCGATGAGCGCCTGCTTTAGTTCATCGAGAGTGCGAACGCGGACAGCCTCGGCGCCCAGACTTCGCGCGTTAGCGACGAAATCAACATTCGCCGTATTTCCCTCGAGTTTTCCATCCTCTCTGAAACGGTATTCCGTGCCGAATCCGCCGCTCCCGCACGATTCGCTCAGCGCGCCGATGCTCCCGAACCCGTGGTTATCGAGCACCACGATATTCAATTTGATACCTTCCTGAATGGACGTATGGATTTCCTGCGCCATCATTAAATAGGATCCATCGCCGAGCATGACGTAGACTTCCCGCTCCGGCGCGGCCATTTTCACCCCGAGTCCGCCCGCGATTTCGTAGCCCATGCAGGAGTACCCATACTCCATGTGATAACCCTTAGGGTCCCTCACTCGCCATAGTTTATGTAGATCTCCGGGCAGACTACCTGCCGCGCAGACGACGACGTCACACCGTTCCGAAACTGAATTCACTACGCCAATGACTTCGCTCTGGCTGACCGGAGGGCCATGCTGAAGATGAAAAAGCCGGTCTACTTCCTTATTCCAGTCATCCCGAAACCCGCGGACGCGTGCCTGATACTCGACGGGAGTTTGATATCCAGAGACGAGTCGCGCGAGCTCCTCGAGGGCCGTCCTAGCATCCGCCACCACAGGCACGCCGCCCAGTTTCCCTGCATCGAAGTCCGCCACGTTGATGTTGACGAACTTGACCGCGGAATTTTGAAAGGCAGTCTTCGAAGCGGTCGTGAAATCGGTATATCGCGTGCCGACTCCAATAATCAGGTCGGCGTCGCGCGCCAAGAGATTGGCTCCGGGAGTGCCCGTCACGCCCATGGCTCCCAGGCAGTGCGGGTGATCGAAGGACAGCGAACCTCGTCCGGCTTGCGTTTCCGCGACGGCGATTTTGGTGTGTTCGGCAAACGTAGCGAGCGCTGCTGAAGCTTCCGAGTAGATCACGCCCCCGCCGGCAATGAGCAGCGGCTGCCGAGCCGCGCGAATCATTTCAGCCGCGCGACGCATGGCCTGCTCGTCTCCGCGCGCCCGCGGAACACTCCAAATTCGTTTCTCGAAAAAAGCAGTTGGATACTCCATAGCTTCCACCTGCACGTCCTGCGGCATGCTGAGTGTGGCGGCCCCCGTTTCGGCGGGAGAAGTCATCACGCGCATAGCCTCCGGCAAGGCAGTCAGAAGTTGCTCGGGTCGCGAGATGCGGTCCCAATAACGGGAGACCGGCCTGAAGCAATCATTGACTGAAATATCCTGTGTTTGGGGTGATTCGAGCTGCTGCAGGACTGGCGCGACGTTGCGGCGAACAAAAATATCACCGGGAAGCAGGAGCACAGGGATGCGATTGACGGTGGCGGTGGCGGCGCCCGTAATCATATTAGTCGCTCCGGGGCCAATCGAAGACGTACATGCGAACGCGCGGAGGCGATTGCTCATCTTCGAGAACGCCGCCGCGGTGTGAACCATGGCTTGTTCGTTGCGGCTCAGGTAATAAGGGAAGTCCGGGTTCTGCTGCAGGGCCTGCCCGATTCCAGCCACGTTCCCGTGCCCAAAAATTCCGAAGCAACCCGCAAAAAAAGGACGCTCGACTCCATCTCGTTCGACGTACTGACTTTTCAGGAATTTGATGGTCGCCTGCGCTGCCGTCACGCGACACGTATACGCCAAGCCACCCTCCTGGAAGGACGTCCGATCCCATTCGACACTCGGATCAGAAACGCTCGATAGAAGATGCGAGAGCGGCTCTTGCCGCTCTCGCGCCGGGCGTCAAAAGTATAGCTTGAGTGCGAATTGGATTTCACGAGGATCGCCTGGCCCGCCGGAATCGGTACCCAGAATCGGCGCGAGCGTGTCGCTGACCTTTCCAAACGAACCTGGCGAGCCAATATTTGCACTCGGGTTTGCGAAGTTGGGATGATTGAAGGCGTTGAAAAATTCGGCTCTAAATTGCAGATGCCATCTGTCGGTAAACTTGAACTGTTTGAACAGGCCCAGGTCCCACATCTGAATTCCCGGACCGTAAAACTGATAGGGAGCGCATGTGCCAAACTGTCCAGGACCAGGCTGCGAAAACGCCGCCGGGTTGATTATAAATCCCGTGGTCGTGTACAACTTTGGATTTCTTGTCGCTCCGACGTAAGGATTTCCGATACAGTTCGCATACACCGGGTTATTGCCGTCCACCAAGCCATCGTTATTGGCGGAAACGTTAAACGGGGTTCCGGTCTGCAGCGTTACGATTCCGTTCAATTGCCATCCGCCAAGCCAACGGCCGGCGAAGTCGTCGCCGGACATGAAGCGCTTCCCCTGACCGAACGGCAATTCCCAGAGGAAATTCGAGACAAAACGGCTGCGAACATCGAGAACCGAATTGCCCATTTCCGCCGCATAGTCATACGAGTTTTGAGGTAGCTGCCCCGCCGTCAAGTTGTCGCGATAGTTGGCGAGACCGTGGGCGAACGTATAATCAACAGAGTAGCTCAAACCATGAGACATTCTCTGGCGCAAAGCGAGTTGGAGACCGTTGTAGGCCGAATTTCCGTCATCCGTGGCGGTTTCCAGGTAGGCATGCGTACCAGTGGTCGCGCAGGGATTACCAACGCCATTAAACGTATCGACATTTGTGACAGTGTTCAGATTGGCATAGGGAAACTGCAAAATCGGACAGCCTGTATCG
>JBAVQT010000234.1:0-2954 GCA_049694295.1 Candidatus Acidiferrales bacterium | reverse complement strand
GTGGCCAAGGGACTCGCCGTCAGCGCAAAGGTGGGCGACGTCAGCAACGACGTATTCCCCGCGTTCGCCTGCGCGAAGGCCGCCGAGCAAAAAAGTAGCACCGAACCACAAAGTAAACCGATATATCGCATCGCCTATTCTCCCAAGCCCACCTAGACTCGGCTGTGCTCCCATAATTTGAACGAGAAGGTGGCCGCGTGTCTATAGAATTCGTCGGGGCGAAGGCCGGGAATGCCAGCAACGAACCGCGGGTGCATGCAGTGTATCGCGACTCGCGCACGAATGAAAACGCCGAAGATAGCGGCCCTTGCCGCGCCGCTTCGTCTCCCACGCTCTTGCGCTACTGCTGCTTCGAAGTCTGGTCCGCCGGCGGCTTCTGCGTCACCTGCGCCGGGCTGGGCAACTGCGACTTGTCCCACCCGCCACCCAGCGCTTCCACCAATTGCACCGCCGCAGTCATCTGCTGCGTCCGCAGCGACGTCAGGTTCTGCTGGTCTGAGAGCAGGGTGTTCTGCGCCGTGAGCACGTCTATATACGGATCGAGCCCCGTCTTGTAGCGATTCAGTTCCAGATCGAAAAATTCCTGCGCGGACCCCACCGCTTCCTTCTGCTTCTCCGCTTCCTGCGAGGTAATCCTCTCCGCCGCCAGATAATCCTCCACCTGCTGAAACGCGGTCAGCACCGTCTGCCGGTAGTTGGCGAGATCGGCGTTATAAGTGGCCACGAATTGATTCACGGTCGCGCGCCGAAGCCCCCCGTCGAATATCGTTTCCGAGAGCGACGGCCCGATGGACCAGAATCGGCTCGGCCAGCTCAGCCATTTGGTGAATGACGACGACTCGAATCCGCCGCTCGCCGAAAGCGTCAGCGTCGGATAGTACGCTGCGTACGCGATCCCGATCTGCGCGTTCGCTTCCGCCATCGTTCGTTCGGCTGCTGCTATATCCGGACGGCGCTCCAGCAACTGCGAAGGCACTCCCATCGGCACCGGCGGCGGCAGCGCATCCAAAGGTTTCGCCGCGATCGAAAGATCCGCCGGCGCCTTGCCCAGCAGCACGGCGATCGCATGTTCGAATTGTGCGCGCGCCAGGCCGATGTTGATCGCGGCAGCTTCCGCGTTCTGCAGCGTATTCTGCGCCTCCACCACCGAAATTCGGTCGTCGATTCCCTGATCGTAGAGCGATTGCGTGAGTTCAACTGTCTTCTTGTCGGCCGCGACAGTCTCATCCAGCAGCTTTTGCAACGCGTCTTGCCCCCGCAACTCAAAAAGTATCTGCGCCAGGCTGCCCTGCTCCGTGAGCCGCTCGTTTTCCAGGTCGGCGGCGCTCACTTGCGCGGCCGATTGATATTCCCGCACCGTATTGCGCACCTTGCCCCACAGGTCGGGCTCCCAGGAGACCTCTCCCGGCAAAGTGAAGAGGTTCGACACCTGGCCCGCGTTGCTGGTCGAACCGCTGCCAGTGCCAGTCCCGCTGGAATTATTATTGTTGTTGACCGTTGCCGAACCGCGCGACCGCGTGATCGCCGGTCCCACCGAAATGGTCGGATAATATTGCGACCGAGCTTCGCGAACCAACGCCCGCGCCGCCATATAATTCTCGAATGAAACTTTAATGTTCTGGTTGTTGATGTTGAGCTGATCTTCCATCGCGTTCAACTCCGGATCGTTGAACGCTTCCCACCATTTGCCGCGCAGCATGGCATCTTGCGGTGTGGCCACTTTCCAGTCGCCGGTATCGGTGCCCGGCGCGGGCGTTTCCTTATAAGCGGCCGGCGTTGGCTCCGAAGGCGCGTGGTATTTCGGGCCTACGGTGCACCCGGCCAGCGCCACGCCAGCAGCCAACAGCAAGCCGGCCAAGCGGAACGATTCGCTCCGCAGCACCCAATTCAATCGGTGACGCTTTGAATTTCGCATGCTCGCTTTTCCTAGGGCGTCCATTCCTCTAGCTCGCTTCGCTCGCCAAGCCCGGCATCGCACCATTCTTCTTGCCCACCAGCCGCAGCCGCAGCCGGTCCAGATATAGATAGACCACCGGCGTGGTGTAAAGCGTCAGCAACTGGCTCACGATCAGCCCGCCCACGATGGTGATGCCCAGCGGACGGCGCAATTCCGATCCTGTGCCGGTGCCGAACGCCAGCGGCAGCGCGCCGAAGAGCGCCGCCATGGTGGTCATCAGAATCGGCCGGAAACGCAGCATGCAGGCTTCGAAAATCGCGTCGGCCGTGCTCTTCCCATGCTCGCGCTCCTGCATCAGCGCGAAATCGATCATCATGATCGCATTCTTCTTCACGATGCCTATCAGCAGCACGATTCCGATGATCGAAATCACGTTGAGATCGATCTTAAAGAGCATCAGCGCCAGTATCGCTCCTACGCTGGCCGATGGCAGCGTGGAAATAATCGTCAAAGGGTGGATCAGGCTCTCGTACAAAATCCCCAGCACAATGTAAACCGCCAGCAGCGCCGTGATGATCAGCAGCGGCTCGGTGCTCAGCGATTGCTGGTACGCTTCCAGCGTTCCCGAAAAAAATCCTCGCACCGTCGAAGGCGTGTTCAGGCTCTGCTGCATCTGCGCGATCGCATCGGTCGCCTGGCTGAGCGACACGTTCGGCGCCAGATTGAACGACACCGTCACCGACGGAAACAGCCCCGAGTGATTCACCGCCAGCGGAGTGGTGCCCGACTCGCTCGTGGCCACGCTCACCAGCGGCACATTCCCGGCCTTCGCGCTATTCAGGTAAACATTGCGCAAGCCTTCCGGGCTTTGCCAGTATTGCGGCGCAACTTCCAACACCACGTAATATTGATTGAGCGGCGTATATATAATCGAGACTTCCGACTGCCCAAATGCCGCGTACAACGCCGAGTTCAGGTTTTGCGTGGTAATGCCCAGCCGCGCGGCCGCCACGCGATCGTAGGTCAGGTATTCGTCGAGTCCGCCATTCTGCTGGTC
>JBAVQT010000233.1:0-3888 GCA_049694295.1 Candidatus Acidiferrales bacterium | reverse complement strand
CTCACGAGGGGAATCGAATTCGAGAACGCCGCGTTCCGCTACAACGAGAGCGAGCCCGAGATTCTGCGGAACATTGACGTGCGAGTGCCGGCAGGCGCGGTGGTGGCGATCGTGGGATCGAGCGGAGCGGGAAAGACCACTCTTGCGAATCTCTTGCCGCGATTTTACACCGCGACCTCGGGACGCATTCTGGTGGACGGACACGATGTGCGCGACGTGACGCTGCGCTCGTTGCGCGAGCAGATGGCCATCGTGACGCAGGAAACGATTCTCTTTAACGACACGATTCGCAACAACCTCTGCTACGGGCGGCCCGGCCTGCCGGAGGATCGCGTGATCGCGGCGGCCAAGGCGGCGATGGCTCACGATTTCATATTGAAGATGCCGGAGGGCTATCGCACGCTGGTGGGCGACCGCGGGCAGCGGTTATCGGGCGGGCAGCGGCAACGCCTGGCGATTGCGCGGGCCTTGCTCAAGGACGCGCCGATCCTGATTTTGGACGAGGCGACTTCGGAGCTGGACTCGGAATCGGAAATGCTGGTGCAAAGCGCGCTGAAAAATTTGATGACCGGTCGCACCGTGTTCGTAATCGCGCACCGGCTCTCGACCATCCGGCGCGCTGACTTGATCATCGTGCTCGAGGGCGGCACGATTCACGAACGAGGCACGCACGAAGAGCTGATGCAGTTGGGTGGGATCTACGCGCGGCTGCATGAGATGCAGTTTCGCGACGCGGAGCCCGCGGCGGCAGTGGGCTCGCCCGCAGACTCGCAGGCCGCCGCGCCGGAGTGGAAATGATGGTGAAGAATTCAACAACGCCGAAGAGTCCGACGTCGGCGGCGAACGCGAAGTCAGCGATGAATCCGGCGGCGTCCCAGGCGTTGCGCTCGATGACCGGCTATGCGCAAGCGCGCACGGTGGAAAGCGGCTGGAGCTTGCGCGTCACGCTGCGCAGCGTCAATCATCGCTTCCTCGATCTCCACGTGCGCATGCCTGAGGGATTCGAGCCCATCGAACCGCGCATCCGCCAGATGGTCCGCGAAGGCGTAAGGCGCGGGCACGTGGACGTCACCGTGAATTACGAACTGGCGGGTCCGGCGGCGGTGGGCGTGAATCAAGAGGTGGCGGCGGCGTACATCGAGGCCGCCAACGCGCTGCGAAAAAAATTCAAGATTCAGGCGGAGCCGGATCTTGCCGCGATTTTGCGATTGCCCGGAGTGATCGGGCCGCCGGGCGCGTCGCTCGAAGAAGAAATCGCGCGATTGGAAGAGGCGGTGGCGCGCTGTCTCGGCGATTCGCTCGAGCGGCTCAATGAGATGCGCGAGAGGGAAGCCGGGCATCTGCGCGAAGAGATGGAGGGGCGGCTGCGAACCGTTGCGACGCTGGCGCAGCAAGCCGGCGTGCTGGCGGAGGGCGCGCGGCCCGCGTTTGCGCGGCGCCTCGAGACAAGGCTGAAGGAATTGTTGGCGGAGGCGCCGCTCGATCCGGCGCGACTGGCGCAGGAAACCGCAATCGCGGCGGAACGCAGCGACGTGTCCGAGGAATTGACGCGGCTCGCAAGTCATGTGCGGCAGTTTGGGTCGCTGCTCGAGGGAGCGTCGGATATAGGCAAGAAGCTGGATTTTCTGCTACAAGAGATGCAGCGGGAAGCCAACACTCTGCTCTCGAAAACTCCCGGCAACGAAGCCGAAGGGCTCGAGATCACGCGGCTGGGGCTGGAAATCAAGTCCGAGATCGAAAAACTTCGTGAACAGGTGCAGAACATCGAATGAGCTCATCGGAGCCGCTGGTGCTGATCGTTTCCGGGCCGTCGGGCTCGGGCAAATCCACGCTGGTAAGAAAAATTCTGGAGCTGCCGGGGACGCTGTTGTCGGTTTCCTGCACCACCAGGGAGCCGCGGCAGACGGAATTGAACGGCAAGTGGTACAATTTCGTAACCGAAGCTGAATTCCAGCAAATGGTGGCACGGGGCGATTTTCTGGAATACGCGCAGGTATTCGGAAAAAACTGGTACGGAACCCCGAAGAAGTGGCTCGAGCAGGCGCAAGTCGAACAAAAAGATCTGGTGCTGGAAATAGATGTGCAAGGCGCGCTGCAGGTAAAGCAAAAATTGCCGGGCGCGGTTGCGTTGTTTGTCCTGCCTCCCTCGCGCGCGGATTTGGAGCGGCGCATCCGGAAACGCGGACAGGATTCCGAAGACGAGATTCACCGGCGGCTGGAGCGGGCCGGGCAGGAAATGTTGAGCTACAGCAGCTACGATTTTGCCATCATCAACGACGACCTGGAGCGCGCCGGACGCGAAGTGCAGGCCATCGCGCTGGGCTCGCGGTGCCGGGTGGCGCGCAATGAAGAACGAATTCGAGAAATTCTGAAGTCTTTTGGAGGGTAAGCATCCGATGGCCGTACATACGCAAGTACCCGGAAGCCAGTTTGCATACGTGGTGGTGGTGGCGCGGCGCGCGCGACAATTGATGATCGGCGGCCGGCCCATGGTGGACAACTCCCGAAACCGCAAGACATCGCGGATCGCCGAGGAAGAATTGCTGAAGGGATTGCTCGAGTATTCGCTGCCGGAAATCCCCGAAGCGGAAGATAAGGACGGAAAGCGGCGGAAGTAGCCGGTCGCCGCGAATGCGATGAAGATCGCGCTGGGTGTCACCGGAGGCGTTGCCGCTTACAAAGCCGCGGAGTTGGTTCGCCGCCTGCAGCAGGAAAAGCTGGACGTGCAGGTGGTGATGACGCGGGCGGCGCAGGAGTTCGTGACGCCGCTGACGTTTGCCGCGCTCACCGGGCAAAAGGTGATTGCCGAAATGTTCGCGGGCGCGGAAGCTGGCCCGGCGAATGTGGAGAGCGCGATCGAACATATCGCGGTGGCGCAGCGCATCGATCTGCTGCTGGTAGCGCCGGCGACGGCGGGAATTCTGGGTAAGTTCGCGCAGGGTATCGCCGAGGATTTTCTGACCACGCTGTATCTGGCTACGAAAGCGCCTGTGATGGTGGCGCCCGCCATGAACGTGAATATGTGGGAGCACGCGGCGACGCAGGCCAACCTGAAAACGCTGCGCGAGCGCGGCGTGCATGTGGTCGAGCCGGACGAAGGGTATCTGGCCTGCGGCATGACGGGATCGGGACGCCTCGCGGCCACCGAAACGATTGCGCGGCGCGTCTGCGAATTGCTGGGGCTGCGGCACGATTTTGCCGGGCAGACGGTGCTGGTGACGGCCGGGCCCACCTGCGAGGATATCGATCCTGTTCGGTTCCTCTCGAATCGCTCTTCCGGAAAAATGGGCTATGCGGTGGCGGAGGCTGCGCAGCGTCGCGGTGCGCGCGTGATTCTGGTGAGCGGACCCACGCAGCGGCAAATTCCTGAAAATGTGGATTGGGTGCCGGTGCGCTCGACCGAAGAGATGCGGCGCGCGGTGCTCGACCGGGCCGGCGAAGCCGATGCCGTGGTGATGGCGGCGGCCGTGGCGGACTATCGCCCGGCGGCGTCGCAAACGAAAAAAATCAAGCGTGGTGATGGCGCGTTGACGCTGACGCTCGAGCCGACGCCAGACATTTTGACGGAAGTGGGCGCTGTGAAAGGCCGGCGCGTGCTGGTGGGCTTTGCGGCGGAGACCGATCGCGTTGCCGAACACGCGCGCGGCAAGCTCGAACGCAAAGGCGCGGACATGATCGTCGCCAACGACGTAACGCAGGAAGGCGCGGGCTTCGACGCGGATACCAACATCGTGACGCTGTACCGGCGCGATTCGTCCGAACTGGCGTTGCCGAAGATGGGCAAGCTCGAAGTGGCGCACCGCATTCTCGATCAAGTGCTCGAAATTCAGAAACAATTGAAATAGCATACGCAGTAACCAGCGGAGGCTGAATGGATCCTTCGAAGCG
>JBAVQT010000232.1:0-9607 GCA_049694295.1 Candidatus Acidiferrales bacterium | reverse complement strand
GTCTGATAGCGCTCGCGGTCCGCCGCTTCGTCGTCGCGCTTGATATAGGGCGGCAACGGAATGTGTCCCAGACGCGCGAGCGCCTCTCCGAAATCGCCACGCGATTCAAATCGCACTATCCGCAGCCCATATTCTCCGCGCCCCTCGACCGTCGCGACCAGTTCGCCATCTCCGAAAACGATCCGCTCACCTACCGGAATTTTTCTTCCCGGGCGAACCAGCGCCTCCCAGCGGCCTTCCGCCAGAGGCCGCGCCAGCAACAACTCGATCTCGGTGGTCAAGAACTCATTTCGTATCGGACTGTTTTTTCCGATCGCATCCGCCCGCAGCCCCGCGCGACGCCCAAAAAGCCGCGCCGGCAGCACGCGCGCATTGTTCAGCACGATCAGCTCGTCTCCCCGCAGTAATTCGGGAAATTCCCGGAATTGCGCGTCCTCCCACGCCCCGCTCGCGCGATCCAGCAACAGCATTCGCGAAGCATCCCGCCGATTGAGAGGGCGCTGCGCGATGCTCGCCGCCGGCAATTCGTAGTCGAGATCTTTCAGGTCCATCGCTCTCCGCTGATCTGCCGCGACTTCAACGGACTTCCATCGCTATACGTTGCTCGCCGCCTGCCATACGGCTATTCTCTTTCAGCCGCTCCCGGCAACGCGAGCGAGCCATTTCGGCGGCCGTTCTTCGCCAAACGAACGATTGTAGCGAACCGGCCGCCCCAGCGCGTCACGAGGGCACAAAACTTGCCGCCTAGCTCCATCGTCATCAGCTCTCGCGGCGCCGAACGCCTTCGCGCCGGACATCTCTGGGTATATCGCAGCGACGTTCGAGCCGCGCAAGCCGAGCCCGGCTCGGTCGTCCGGCTCACCGACGAGCGCGGCCGATTTTTCGGGCGCGCATTTTACAGCGACAAATCGCAAATCGCCGTGCGCTTACTCACGCGGGAAGACGTTCCCGTGGATCGCGCCTTTTTTACCGAACGCATCCGCCAGGCTGCCGCGTATCGCCAGCGCGTGGTCGAAAATACCGATGCCTTCCGCCTGGTCTATGGCGAGGCCGACCACATCCCCTCGCTCGTCGTCGATCGTTACGGCGATTATTTCGTGGTGCAAACCCTCAGTCAGTCCACCGACCGCCTGAAATCGCTGTTCGTCGAAATTCTCGTCGAGCTTTTCTCGCCCAAGGGCATCCTCGAACGCAACGACCCTAAGGTTCGCCTGCTCGAAGGCCTTGAGCAGCGCGTCAGCGTGCTGCACGGCGAAGTGCCCGATGAAACCGTAGCCCACGAAAACGGGATCGCTTTCGTCTACGATCTCGGCAAAGGCCAAAAAACTGGTTCCTTCCTCGATCAGCGCGAAAACCATTTTGCCGCACGACGGTACGCTTCTGGCGAAGTCCTCGACTGTTTCAGTTACCAGGGCGGCTTCGCACTCACCGTCGCCGCCAATTGCGAGCACGTCGAAGCCGTGGACATGGCTCCCGCGGCCATCGAAGCGGCTCGCCGCAACCAACAGCTCAACTCGCTTTCGAACGTCGTCTTTCGCTCCGGCAACTCGTTTGACATTCTCAAAGAATACGACGACGTCGGACGGCAGTTCGATATGATCATCCTCGATCCGCCCGCCTTCGCTAAAAACCGCGATAGCATCCCTGCCGCGCAGCGTGGCTACAAGGAAATCAACCTCCGGGCCCTCAAGCTGCTCAAGCCGAGCGGATTCCTGATTACCTGTTCCTGTTCCTATCACATCGCCGAACCACTGTTTCTGCAGATACTTGCCGAGGCCGCCACCGACGCCCGCCGCACTGTCTCCGTCTGCGAGCGGCGCACGCAGGCGCAGGACCACCCGATTCTTCTGACCATGCCCGAGACTCACTATCTGAAGTGCCTGATTCTGCGAGTGCTAGAATAACGTTAAGTACTTGGAAATAGATTGAATAAGCGTAGCATAAACACTTGGCAGTAAGACGCTCATATTTTATGATGGCTGTTGAATAACTACGATGCGGTCTGCCAGCACCACCGAATACTCTGGCATCAACCAACGGGGAACCATCGGCACCTTCGATCAGCCCCTTTTCATCGTCGTCAGAGTCTTTTGTAGTCAATCCTTGAAAGTGAGAAGATTCCACCATGCTTCGGATGGATAAGTTAACCGTAAAGGCCCAGGAGGCCCTGCAGGCCGCTCAAGAATTCGGCGGGCGCTCCGGGCAGCAGCAGATTGAGCCGCTGCATATCCTGTGGGCGCTTGCCGCGCAGTCAGATGGCGTGGTGCCTCCCCTGCTCGAAAAACTCGGGGCCTCTCCAATCCGCTTGGCCGCCGAAATCGAGAAAGAAGTCGCGCGCCTGCCCAAAGTTTCCGGCGCAGCGCAGCAATACCTGAGCCCCGGCTCGAACGAAATCCTCGAGCACGCCTTCGACGAAGCGCAACGCCTGAAAGACGAGTACGTCTCGACCGAACATATCTTGCTGGCGATCTCCGCCGCGAGCCGCGATGCCGCCGCCCAATTGCTCGTTCGCCAGGGCGCCACACACGACGCCATTCTGCAAGCCATGACCGCGATTCGCGGCAGCCATCGCGTTACGTCTCAAAATCCCGAGTCCACCTATCGCGCGCTCGATCAATACGCGCGCGACCTCACCGATCTCGCGCGCCGCGGCAAGCTCGATCCCGTCATCGGCCGCGACGAAGAAATTCGCCGCGTCATGCAGATCCTCGCGCGCCGCACCAAGAATAATCCTGTGCTCATCGGCGAGCCCGGCGTCGGCAAGACTGCCATCGTGGAGGGCCTCGCTCAGCGCATCGTCTCCGGCGATGTTCCTGAAGTTCTGAAGCCCAAGCGACTGGTATCGCTGGACCTTTCCGCGCTGGTGGCCGGCGCGAAATATCGCGGCGAATTCGAAGACCGCCTGAAAGCCGTCCTCAAAGAGGTTTCCGAGTCCGACGGGCAAATCATTCTCTTTATCGACGAGCTCCACACCCTCGTCGGGGCTGGCGCCGCTGAAGGCGCGATGGATGCCTCCAACATGCTCAAGCCCGCCCTCGCCCGCGGCGAGCTGCGCGCTATCGGCGCGACCACTCTCAATGAATATCGGAAGTACATCGAAAAGGATCCCGCGCTCGAGCGCCGCTTCCAGCCTGTCTTCGTCGGCGAACCATCCATAGAAGACACCATCGCCATCCTGCGTGGCCTCAAGGAACGCTATGAAGTCCATCACGGCGTGCGGATCAAGGACGCCGCGATCGTCGCCGCCGCGATGCTTTCGCAGCGCTACATCACCGACCGCTTCCTGCCCGACAAAGCGATTGACCTGGTGGACGAAGCCGCCGCCGGCCTGCGCATGGAAATCGATTCGCTTCCCACTGAAATCGACGAGATTGAGCGCCGCGTCATGCAGCTTGAAATCGAGCGGCAGGCTCTCCGCAAGGAATCCGACAAGGGTTCTCGCGAACGCCTGGCCCAGATCGAAAAAGAACTCGGCACGCTGAAGGAGCAATCCAGCGCGTTGAAAGCCCGCTGGCAAACTGAAAAAGACGCCATCGGCCGTATCCGCAAACAAAAAGAGGCCATCGAGCAGCTGAAGGCTGAAGAGCAACGCTACGAACGCGCCGGCGACCTCTCGCGCGTGGCTGAAATTCGCTACGGCAAACTTTCCGCCGCGGAAAAGGAGCTCATCGCCGCGCAAGACCGCCTGGCCGAACTGCAAAAAGATCATCCGATGTTGAAAGAAGAAGTCGGCGAGGAGGAAATCGCCAAGATCGTCAGCAAATGGACCGGAATTCCCGCTGGGCGCCTGCTCGAGGGCGAAGTCGAAAAGCTCATTCACATGGAGGAGCGGCTGCGCCTCCGCGTGGTCGGACAGGACGACGCCCTGGCCGTCGTCTCGAATGCGATCCGCCGCTCCCGCTCGGGACTTTCCGATCCGAATCGTCCCATCGGTTCGTTCCTCTTCCTCGGGCCGACCGGAGTCGGCAAAACCGAACTCGCCCGCGCCCTCGCCGAATTTTTATTTGACGACGAACGCGCCATCATTCGCCTCGACATGTCCGAGTACATGGAGAAGCATTCCGTGGCGCGCATGATCGGCGCGCCGCCGGGATACGTGGGCTACGAAGAAGGCGGCCAGCTCACCGAACAGGTTCGCCGCCGTCCCTATTCCGTGGTGTTGCTCGACGAAATCGAAAAAGCGCATCCCGACGTTTTTAATGTGCTGCTGCAGATTCTCGACGAGGGCCGCCTCACCGACGGCAAGGGCCGCACCGTGGATTTTCGTAACACCGTAATCATCATGACCTCCAACGTCGGCTCCTCCGCGATTTTCGAGCTGACCGCCACCGATCCGAAGCGGGCGCGCGAACAGGCGCTGGCCGCTCTGCGCGACCTTTTCCGCCCCGAGTTTTTGAATCGCATTGACGACATCGTGCTGTTCCGTCCGCTGGGCGAAAATCAGATCGAGTTAATCGTTGACATGCAGCTTCGTCACCTCATCGCGCGCCTGGCCGAGCGCCAAATCGCCATCGAATTGACACCAGCCGCCAAGACGCTGCTTTTCCGCGAGGGCTACGACCCGGCCTACGGCGCGCGTCCGATGAAACGCGCTATTCAGCGCCTGATTCAAGATCCGCTGGCGCTGAAAATTCTCGACGGCCAAATCAGTGCGGGCGATCGTGTACGCGTGGACGCCGACGCCAAAGATGGCGCCATGAAGTTCGATCGTGAAACCGCAAAACCAGTCCCGGCCGCAAAGAGCGCCAAGAAATAAACTTGGGGAGCACTCTCGTGAAAACTTTGAAGACTGCGTTTCTTCTTACCGCATTGACGATCTTGCTTCTCGCTCTAGGCCAGCATTTCGGCGGCCAGAGCGGAATGACCATCGCGCTCATCTTCGCCGTAATTATGAATGGAGGAGCCTACTTTTTCTCCGACAAGATCGCTCTGGCTTCCAGCGGCGCGCGTCCCATCAGCCGCGAAGAATCGCCGCGCCTCTACGCTGTGATGGAGCGCCTTGCCGCCAAGGCGAATCTGCCCGTGCCCAAGCTGTACCTCATCCCCCAAGCCGCTCCCAATGCCTTCGCCACCGGCCGCAATCCGCGCCACGCGTCCGTCGCCGTCACAGCAGGACTCCTGCAGCTGATGAACGATGATGAACTCGAAGGCGTGATTGCCCACGAGCTTTCCCACGTGCGCAACTACGACATTCTGATTTCCTCCATCGCCGCCACCATCGCCGGCGCTATCACCTGGATCGCTTCCATTGGGAAATGGGGCTTGATCCTCGGCGGCTATGGCGGCGACCGCGACCGTGAAGGCGGTCTCGCCGGGCTAATCATGCTCTTCGTAGCGCCGATTGGCGCCATGCTGCTGCAGCTGGGCATTTCGCGTCAGCGTGAATATCAGGCCGACGCTTCCGGCGTCAGAATGGTCGGCCATGCCAATGGCCTTATCAGTGCGCTCGAAAAACTCGGCGCTTACAATCAACGCATCCCCATGAATATTCCGCCGACCACTTCGGCCCTGTGCATCGTTGCGCCTCTCAACGTTCGCCAGACCATGGCGGGCCTCTTCGCCACTCATCCGCCGCTCTCCGAGCGCATCGCCCGCCTGCAAAACATGACAGTCGTGCCTGAGCGCTAGCGGCCCGCGAGAGGTCTTTTGCGCGGCCGTAACGTAGTTCGAGTCTTTAGACCTCAGGACGTTTGGCGGCAATTCATGTGTTTTCCACGATGACGACCCCAACTGCTCCGGCTCGACACACCAAGCAGAAATCATTCCAGCTGCGTAAAAATTGCAGGGTTCTCAGTCCCCTGTCCCGTCTCATTTCCCATATCTATTTTTATTAAGCCTATTTTTTTCATGGGATTACAACCAAGAACGAGGGTACCTCTTGTTTGGTTTGGCGCGTGCTCCCATGCCACTTCGCAAGGGATCTCCGGGGAGGGAAACACCATGAGTGAGGAAAGACAAGAGTTCATTCCGCAGGACGCAGCCGCACCCCGCTGGGTCGGGATCGTTGTAGTTGCGCTTGCTGTGATTTCGTTGGTAGCTCTAGGAGCGGGCTGGTCCGCATCCACGCGGTCCAAGACACTCCAGCAGAGCCTTGATGCCCAAAATCAGCAGTTCAAGCAGAATGAAGATGTGCTGAGCCAGCGTCTGGCGAAGGCGGAAGACACCAACGCACAGCTTCAGGGCGAATTGAGTGTCGTTACCGACAAGATGAAACTGACGCAGGGCGAGCTTTCCAAGGCCCGGCTGCAGACTAAGAAGATTGAAGATGCCGACGCCAAACAGCTAGCCGACCTGAGCAACAACGTTAACGGCGAACTGGCCACCAAGGCAAGCGTTGACGACGTCAACAAAATCGGCACCGACGTCACCGGCGTAAAGACCGACCTCGACGCGACCAAGAACAGTCTTAACATGACTCGCGGCGAGTTCGGCACCTTGATCGCCAAGAACCACGACGAAGTGGAAGAACTTCGGCGCCTCGGCGAACGTGATTACTACGAATTCACCATCGACAAGAAGAACACGCGCGAAAAAGTCGGCAACTTGATGGTCGAGCTCCACAACACCAACCTCAAGAAGAGCCAATACACCGTGACTATCTTTGTTGATGACCAGCGCCACGACAAGAAGAACTTAACGGCCAACGAGCCGCTCTATTTCTTTGAAAATGGAGCACGCGCTCCGCTGGAGTTCGTGGTCAACCAGGTGGGCAAAGACAAAATAGTCGGTTACTTGAGCGCGCCCAAGGCTAACTCGGCGCACGCCCAAGTCTCCGGCGGCAACTGAACGACCTTGGGCCGATCCCTGACGGGAGACGACCGAATGATTCGGGAAAAGGGGGCGTTCCTCGGAACGTCCCCTTTTTCATTTACTCCGCTTTCTTTAGCGCGCGGTTCTTGCGGCTTAGAAACTTTTTCGCCAGCGAAGGCAGTTTCGAGTGCGGAAGTTTTCCCTGCTCATACAGCTTCACCTGGGCCTTGGCGGCTTTCTTCCTCCGCCGCTGCCGCTTCTGCGCCACATACCGTTTTTCATTTGCCATTGCATTTTCCTCCGCGATAATTCGCAGCCTTGATTGTAGCGGAGCAGGAACTGGATGCAAGGCTCGCCGTGAATTTGCTCTTCACTTCGTTTAGGATATTCCTTCGATGCCCGTGACCGCCATTTACGCCAGCCGCATCCTCACCCCGATGGAGGAACTCACCGACAGCGTCATCCTCGTCGAGGGCTCGCGCATTTCCGCTATCGGCCATAGAGACGAGGTCCGCATTCCTCCCGGCTCGATTGATTACGTCGCCAGCGGCATGACCGTGATTCCCGGCTTCGTCGACGTCCACATCCACGGAGCGGGCGGACACGACGTCATGGAGGCCAACGCTCGCGCGCTCGATAAGATCACTTCCACGGTCGCGCGCCACGGCACCACATCCATGGTCGCCACTACTGTCACGGCGCCCGTCGAAGACACCTGCCACAGCCTCGAAGGCATCGCGCGCTACATCCAGCATCATGCCAACCCCGACGACCACCCGCGCCTCGCTGCCGAAATCCTTGGGCTGCACCTCGAAGGACCTTTCATCAGCAAGGCCCAGCGCGGCGTGCATCCCCTCGAATCCATTCACAAGCCCTCCACTGAATTATTCTAGCAGTTTTACAAAGCTGCCAGCGGCCTGGTGCGCATCGTTACCGTCGCACCCGAAATTCCCGGCGCGCTCGAC
The DNA here is from genome assembly GCA_049694295.1 of Candidatus Acidiferrales bacterium. Taxonomy (GTDB): domain Bacteria; phylum Acidobacteriota; class Terriglobia; order Acidiferrales; family UBA7541; genus Palsa-295. The sequence goes on along the minus strand of JBAVQT010000232.1, from coordinate 1,892 downwards.
CTCATCGAACTTGTGGTCGCGAAAAATATCGTCGCCGCCATCGGCCATACCGACGCCGATTACGATCAGGCCCGCGCAGCCATTAAAGCGGGCGCCCGTCACGCCGTTCACATGTTCAACGCCATGCGGCCCTTCACGCATCGCGACCCTGGTGTTATCGGCGCGGTCCTCACTTCGCAGGATGTCACCGCCGAAATCATCGCCGATGGAGTGCACGTCGCCGGTCCGGCCATGCAGGTGCTGCTGCTCGCCAAGGGACTCGACCAGGTAATCGTGGTCAGCGACGGCATCGCAGCCACGGGCATGCGCGATGGAGACTATCGCCTGGGCACGATGGAAGTCAGTGTGAGCCAGGGCGTGGCGCGCAATTCCGAGGGAAAACTCGCCGGCAGCACGCTCACGCTCGATCGCGCCCTCCGCACCATGGTTTCGCTCGGCGTTCCGATCGCAGATGCGGTACGCATGGCCACGATTCTGCCCGCGCGCCGCCTCGGCCTCGCCGGAAAAAAAGGAATCATCGCCGTAGGTGCAGACGCCGATCTCGTGATGCTCACTCCAGACCTGCACATCGCAGGCGTGATGACGCGCGGCGCCGGATTGACTCCGTAGCAATCAAGAAACTACTTCACTTATTCAGGGGAATTTTTAATTCGTCGGCGAACTTCTGGGGGTTGAATGGGCTCATCGAAAAATATCGCCCATCCACTTCAATCGTGGGAACTTTCCGTTTGCCGTCATTTGCGCGCACTACAATTTCTTCGGCGGCCGGATCCTCGTCAATGTTCACCTCGCGAAACGCGAGTCCGCGATCACGCAGGAACTGTTTCGCGCGCCTGCAATCGCAGCACCAGCACGTACTGTAAACAGTGATCTCAGCCATTTGAGTTCTCTATAGTACCTGCCAAATTGGATGCTGGGTATGGTACGGAGATTCAAGCTGTGTCGGATCTACTATGGCCCGTGGTCCGCTTAAGCCGCACAAAATTAGCCATTTAGCGCATGCTCAATAGCGGCGAATTTAACTCGCCACGCCTGCCTGATTACGTCGCGCCACGACCCGATCTTTCCGCTGCTTCCACGCGCGCCGTTGCGCGCTCGAGCGCCACCTGCGCACGCTGCCACTCGCCATCTTTCGTTCCCGCACGCGTCACTTCTTCCTTGGCATGCTGCACATCGGCCTGGGCACGGCTGGCATCAATCTCTTCCGCCCGATTCGCACCCTCGGCCAGCACGATCACCCGGCCCGGCAGCACTTCCGCGTATCCCTGCGCCACGGCGAGAATTCGAGTTTCGCCGCCCTTGCGATAGGTCAGCAAGCCGATGCCGAGTTCGGTGAGCAGCGGCGCGTGCCCAGGCAGAATTCCGATGTAGCCGTCCTTCGCCGGCACTTCCACGGAATCCACCCGCGCGGCCAGCACATGCCGCTCGGGCGTCACCACTTCAAGTTCGATCGTTTCGGGTAGCATCGTTGGATTGAAAGCGCGCGTGAAAAGTTACGCCGCCGCGCTGGCCGCCATCTTTTCAGCTTTCTCCCGCACTTCTTCGATTCCGCCCACCATGTAGAAAGCCTGCTCGGGCAAGTCGTCGTGCTTTCCTTCCACGATTTCCTTGAAGCCGCGCACGGTATCCTCGATCTTGACGTATTTCCCCTCGATGCCGGTGAACTGGTGGGCCACGAAAAACGGCTGCGACAAAAACTTTTCGATCTTCCGCGCGCGCGCTACTGTCTGCTTGTCTTCGTCGGACAGTTCTTCGATTCCCAGAATCGCAATGATGTCCTGCAATTCTTTATAGCGCTGTAGCACGCCTTTCACCGCGCGCGCCACTGCATAGTGTTCCTGTCCCACGATGCGCGCATCCAGAATGCGCGAATAGCTGGCCAGGGGATCCAC
>JBAVQT010000231.1:0-2246 GCA_049694295.1 Candidatus Acidiferrales bacterium | reverse complement strand
ACTTCTGGCGCGCCGGATCGGGCCGCAAAGAGGTCCCCGGAATCATCAAGTGCTTCGGCGCTCGCCCCGATTTTCTCAAACAAGTCGTCGAGTTTTCCAACACCGTGCATTTTTCCGAAGGCCATTTATCCCGCCGCTACAAAGAAATGATCGCCAGTCACGTCTCCTTCCTCAATCGCTGTCCGTATTGACTGGACTCCCACGCCTACTTCCTGCGTGTCCAGGGAGCCACCGACAAATGCGTAGCGGCAATCCTCGAAGGCAAGCTCGACGAAGCTGGCCTCACTCCATCCGAACGCGCGCTTCTCGATTACGTCGAGAAAATCACGGTAGATGCCTACCGGACCACGCACGCCGATGTCCAGAAACTGCGCGACGCCGGCTGGTCCGAAGATCAAATCGCCGAAGCCGTCTACATCACCGCGATGTTCGCCTTCTTCAATCGCGTTGCCGACGCCTTCGGCGTTCCTCCGCAAGACTACCTCACAAAAAATCACCTGACTCCCTGAGCGATCTTCGCTCGCTTGGTTCTCGCGATTCTTCGCGAACTGCCCCCTGTCGACTCGCGGTTTTGATCCGCGTACAATTGTTCCATGCCCTTTAGGTCCGGTTACGTGGCGATCATTGGCCGTCCCAACGCCGGAAAGTCCACGCTTGTCAATACGCTCGTCGGACAAAAAGTCTCCATCGTCTCGCCCAAGCCCCAGACCACGCGCTACAGAATCCAGGGAATCCTGCATCGCGAAGACGCCCAGATCGTCCTCGTAGACACCCCGGGAATCCACAAACCAGAATCCGTCCTGAATCGCATGATGATGGACGAAGTTCAAAATTCTCTCGAGGGTGTGGACGTCGTTTCCCTCATCGCCGATGCCTCGGTGGATTTCGGCCCCGGCGATCGCTTTGCCATCGAATGGGTGCGCCGCTTCGAGGGCCCTGTCTATCTGCTTCTGAATAAAGTGGACCGCATCCACAAGCTGCGTCTCCTTCCGCTCATCGAGCGCTACCATCGCGAATTCGAGTTCGCAGAAATATTTCCGATTTCAGCTCTCACTGGCGCGGGTTGCTTCGATCTCGTCCAGTCTTGGGTCTCGAAACTTCCCGAAGGCCCTCCGCTGTTTCCCGCCGACGAATTCACCGACCAACCCGAACGCTTTCTCGTCGCCGAGACTCTCCGCGAGAAAGCCATCCTGATCACTCGCGACGAGGTCCCGCACGCCATTTGCGTCCTGGTGGATTCCTATGAAGAGACCAAAGGGCTCATCCGCATCAGAGCCACCATTTGCGTCGAGCGCGAGGGACAAAAGGGAATACTCATTGGCAAGGGAGGCGGCACGCTGAAGAAAATTGGCACCGAAGCGCGCAAGGAACTGGAAGAGAGTCTCGGCCGCAAAATATTTCTCGAAACGTTTGTCCGCGTCCAGCCCAACTGGCGTCAGAATCCTTCGCTGGTTCGCCAGCTCGATTGGCACCGCCAACTCGAAACACTTGGCAAAATGCAGGAAGACGAACCATTCGTTCCCGGGGCCGACCTTAAGTCGTAACGCCGCCGCGCCCGCGATCGCCGCCTTCGATTGGTCCGCAAGCCGTCACGCGCCGTCCGATCCTTCTTCCTTTTCTCGGCCCGCAATCCCCAGCGCCTTCATCTTTCGATACAAGTGGCTCCGCTCCAGGCCCAGCGCCACCGCCGCGCGTGTCATGTTCCACCGGTATTCTTCCAATTTCCGCAGCACAAAATCCCTCTCGTAAGCGGCCCGCGCTTCTTGCAAATTCTCATACGGCTTTTGAGGCGATTTCGGTGCTCCGCGAAACACCTCAGGCGGCAGATGATGCGCTTCAATTCGCGGCGAAGGGCAAACGATCACCAGTCGCTCCACCAGATTCTTCAGCTCCCGCACATTGCCGGGCCACGGATAGCCGCGCAATACCTCCAGCGCCCCGGCGCTGAATTCCTTCGGCTTCTTCCCATATTCGTCGCAAAAAGCCCCCAGGAAATATCCCGCCAGAATTGGAATATCTTCATTCCTCTCGCGCAGCGCCGGCACGTAAAAGGGAATCACATTCAGACGGTAGAAAAGATCCTCGCGGAACGCGCCCCGCCCGATCTCTTCCTCGAGTTTCTTATTGGTGGCCGCGATCACCCGGACATCCACGGTAATCGGAGTGTTTGATCCCAGCGGTTCCACGCGCTGTTCCTCCAGCGCCCGCAGCACCTTCGACTGCGTCTTGAGGCTCATGTCCCCGAC
>JBAVQT010000230.1:0-2254 GCA_049694295.1 Candidatus Acidiferrales bacterium | reverse complement strand
GCCGGGTTCAGGGCGGAAAAGGTTCGCAGGGAAGTGAACACAGTGGCGCTTACCTGCTTAACTTGCGCCGGGCGCGCGGGAAATGCGATATGCCAAAGCGCAAGCCATTTAAATCACGCGCCGATGGCAGATCGGAGCGATTCCGCCAGCCCGTCAGTCCAGCGCAGCACGTCTGCTTCCCGTTCCGCTTCGACCATCACCCGCGCCAGCGGCTCGGTCCCGGAATAGCGCAGCACCACGCGTCCGGATTTTCCCAGCGCCGCCTCCGCCTCAGCCAGCACCCGCTTCACATCGGTCAGCGTATCCAGTGGCGGCTTCGATATCACTCGCACATTGACGATTTTCTGCGGATAAATCTTCAGATCCGCCACCAGCGCATCCAACGGCCCGGCGATTGAAGCCAGAGACGCGATTTTCACTGCCGTGAGCATGCCATCGCCGGTAGTGGCGTCATCCAGAAACAAAATATGCCCCGACTGCTCTCCGCCCAGGTTTGCTCCGCTGCGCTGCATTTCCTCGAGCACGTAGCGATCGCCCACGTCGGTGCGTGCCAGCGTCAAGCCCGACATTTCCAGCGCGCGCTCCAGTCCCAGATTCGCCATGGTCGTGCCCACGATCACGTTGCCCTTCAATTTTCCCGACGATTTCAAATAGCGTCCGGCGGCCAGCAGCACGCCGTCGCCATCCACGCGTTTGCCCGAACTGCCCGAAAAAATCGCCCGGTCCGCGTCGCCGTCAAACGCCACGCCCAGCGCCGCGCCCGTCTCCACAACCTTTTTCTGCATCGCCTCGGGATGCAGCGAGCCGCCGCCGGCGTTGATGTTGCGTCCGTCAGGTGATACGTTCATCGCCACCACCTCTGCGCCCAGCGAACGGAAAAGACGCGGCGCCAATTCGCTGGCGGCCCCGTTGGCGCAATCCACCACGATTTTCATCCCCGCAAGTTTTGCCCCCGGCAGCACCGCCTCGCGCAGTCCGGCCAGATAATCGTCGGGCAGTTTCGGATCGGCCTCCATGCGAGCAGTGCTTCCCGTGGGCACGGGTCCGTTCGCAGCCAGCATGGCGCGTTCGATTTGCGCTTCCACCGCATCCGGAAATTTCATTCCCGCCGACGAAATCAGTTTCACGCCATTGTCATGATACGGATTGTGTGACGCCGAAATCACCACGCCCGCGGCAAATCCCTCGCGGTTCACAAGCCACGCCACCCCCGGCGTGGTCAGTACGCCCGATGACACCGGCTCCGCTCCTGCGGCGGAAAGCCCGCGCGCGATCTGTTCCGCGATGTGCGGTCCGGATTCGCGCGTGTCGCGACCGATCAGCACGCGAGGGCGATGGCCCGGCGTGTCTTCGCGACGCACGTATTCCCCCAGCGCCAGTCCAGCGCGCTCTAGCGTGACATCATCGAGCGGGTATTCCCCAGGCACGCCGCGCATTCCGTCCGTGCCAAAAAGTTGTTTCGCCATGGTTCGATTGCCTCGTCCACGAGAGAGCTCGTAATTTTACCATCGTCTCGCGCTCCCATCCGGCGTCCTCGCGCCGTAGGTCCAATTTGCCACCATTATCGTCGCTGGCTCTCTGGCCAGTGTTCGCCGAAGCACACCCATATTTGCTGGCCGAAGTGTATGCTATCGTACCGCCATGCCTCCTGAGGAACCCCGGATCATCACTGCAACATCGGCCAGCGGCCGCATCATCGCGGCGGGAATCGTCGTGGCTTTTTGCTATTGGGCTTCCACCGTTCTCGTTACCCTCCTGGTCTCCGTGCTGCTGGCATATTTCCTCGATCCGGTGGTGACGTGGTTCGAATCTTTGCACGTCCCTCGCGCCCTCGGTTCCCTGTTGGTTGTCCTGGTCACTCTTACCCTGCTCGGAGTCCTGGGTTTTGCCCTCATCGAACGCATAGATCAGTTTGGCGCGGACTGGCCGAATATGCGCAAGCCCCTCCGCGCGGTCACCGACACGATCGAAAGCAAACTTGAAAGTTTCGAAGCGCATGTCTCCGAAATAGAACCGAATGAGCGTCCGGGCCAGCACATTGTGGAAGTCGCCGCCGACGCGCATCCGGTGCGCGCTGCGTTGCTCGACCGCCTCAGCACCCTGTATTCGTTTTTGCTGGCCGCCACCTTCGTTCCGTTTCTGGTTTTTTTCATGTTGGCAGCCAAGCGGCAGGTGTGGCACGCCACGATGCAGCTTTTTCCCGCCACGCAGCGTACGCAAGTTAAGGAAACACTCTCAGATGTCACGTTGGTGC
>JBAVQT010000229.1:0-5810 GCA_049694295.1 Candidatus Acidiferrales bacterium | reverse complement strand
GTACAGAATCGTGTTCCGCCCTCCATTGATGAGCACGCCGGGATCGATCATGCCGGTGAGCGGCACCACCCGGCCTTCGATCTTCAGCGCGTAAGCCATGGCCAGCGTGTCGGGATGGCAAGGCACGGGAATCAAATCCTCGGGCCGAAACACGGAGGATTGCTCGAGGATCCGGCGGCGCACTTCGCTGAGCGTCAGGCGCATGGTGGCGGGATCGAAATTGTCCAGGCGGCCCGCGGCCTGTATCGGCTGAAATGTGACCCCGCGAACGCAAGGCTGGGCCAAAGCGTAATCGATGATCCCGCCGATCTCGTGATCGTTGAGTCCCTTCTGCAGCGTCACCACCAGCGTGGTGGAAACATTCAGGCGGTTCAAACGCTCGATGGCCTGCTCGCGAATGCGGCGCAGGTCCGAGCCGCGCAGCGCGATCAGCGCCTCGCGCTCGAAGGAATCGAACTGCAGATAAATTTCGAGATCGGGCATATATGACGCCAACCGCTCGGCAAAGGCTTCGTCGGTGGCGATGCGGATGCCGTTGGTATTGACCATCAAGTGGCGAATCGGCCGGGCCTTCGCCAGATCGAGCACTCGGAAGAAGTCCGGATGCAGCGTGGGCTCGCCTCCCGATATCTGCACCACGTCGGGCTCACGCTCGTTGCGAACCACGGCGTCCAGCATTTTCTCGATCTGCTCCAGCGAGCGAAACTGCTGCCGTTCGGGGCCGCTCTCCGCGTAGCACACCGGGCAACGCAGATTGCAGTAGTCGCAGATTTCGATGAGCGAAAGGCAGGAATGCTGCTGGTGATCGGTGCACAGCCCGCAATCGTAGGGGCAGCCCCATTTGACGGGCGTGTTGAAGATGGCCGGCATTTCCGGCGGCTTGATAAAGACTTCCCGGCAGCGCCGGTAGTAGTCCACGTCGTCGGCCAGCAGGATTTTTTCGTTCCCGTGCGCCGGGCAGCGCTTCAATAGAAATACGTTGCCGCCTTCGAATACGATCTTGCCCTCGACCTTGCGAAAGCAGGTCGAGCAGATGGAAATGGCCACGTCGTAGAAGAGGTAGGGCCGGACACGATCGGTCATCTCAAAATCCTTTCGCCGCGCCTTGGACGCGCCAATCTTTTCATTGCCGGCTCATCGATGGGCCAATGAAAACTTCAGGATGCTCACCAGAATTCCGATCAGCCAGTCGTAAAGCAGCACGGTGAAACCGAATGTGACCAGCAATCCCGCTTCGTTGCTGCGCACCCCGGCCGCGCGCCGCGCCAGATAGGCGAGCACAATCACCCCGATATTTACCGCCGCGTGTACCCCAACCGCAGCTTCAAGGCCCAGTAAGTTGTATCGCGCGTACATCAAGAAATTCCAGGTCGTCAGCGCGTGAACAAAGCCGGTCGCCATGGCCAGCGCCAAGCCGGCGCGGTCGGCCGCATCCCAGGTGCGCGCCAGAGCCACCAGATAAGGCAGTTGCAGCACCAGCACGCTGGCCACGGCACTCACCAGAAGATTGCGGGAGTGCTGCGACGACTGCGAAACCGCGGCCATGCGTATCAAGGCGAAGATGGAAACGATCATGGCCATGAAAATCGCGATCCGCAGGCGCATCAGCGCGCTTCCGACTTCCGCAGGTGGCGGCGCGGATCGCGCGGCGCCCGGAGCTGACAAAATGCCGGGGCCGCTGTCGGGAAATAGATGGGGGTGCGTGGCGTGCGCGATCACACCCTCCGGCGGTCCCGGCGCAACGCCCGGCGGCGTGGCGAAGACCGGGACCTGCGGCGGATTCAGCAGTGCGCGAATGGCGGCCACGAGAAAGAGAACCATTCCCGCAATGAAAACCGCGGCGCCCGCGAAGAATCCGAAAACGTAAAGATTCGAAAGCTGGTGATTCTGGCTGCGGTTAATCCCCGAAAGCACGCCGACGCAAGACGAAAATCCAATCACCACGCCGCTCCCCACCAGGATCAGCGCCTGCCACCAGGTCGGGAAACGTTGTTTCGAACCCGCAGCCATCAGTCCTCCCTTTCCCGCGCCGTCATCGCAAAACTCCCGCCGAAGGGCCCGCCGCCATGCGGGGCGTGAGCGGTTCGTCTTCTGCGCGGCGCATGGGCGGCCCGAAACCCGCGGCAAGCCAGCGATAAATATCGCGCGAGTAGTAGAGCAGCATCGCCACGCAAGCCCATTGAATGCTCGAGAGGCCGAAGGTGCGAACGTCGGGCTTCAGAAAATCGATCGCCAGCCGCCACGCGAAATAAGAAACCATGAAAAGTTTGAAGACGTCGCCGTTGCGATGCGGGCGCCGCAGCGCGCGCAGCAGCGCCAGGCAAAGAATCACCGCGAACGCCGATTCGTAGAGTTGCGTGGGGTGGCGCGGAATTCCATCGCCGAAATCCACCGCCCACGGCAATGAGGACGCCACGCCGTAGGTGTGATCCGGCAGGCCCGCCAGAAAGCAGCCGATCCGGCCGATCGCCAGACCTAACGCGATGGCCGGCGCGAAAAGATCGCCGGTCGAGCGGCGCTCGCCCAAAATCCGCTTGGCGAGTTCCACGGCGATCAGGCCGCCGATCAGCGCGCCGACGATCGTCTTGCCACCCATCAGGTAGGCAGGATCGCGCCAGTCCGCCGCGAGCATCCGAGGATCTTCGAACCAATAAAGCAGTTTGCCGCCAATGGCCGCCCCGGCGGCGGCCGCCGCAATTACCGACCAGCGCGTCGAATCGGAAATCGCGTCGCCGCGGTTCTCGCGAAGCTGCCGGTAGAAAAGGAAGCCGACTGTGTAGGCAATGGTCTCAAAAACGAAATGCGCGCTGATGACAAACGAGCCGACGGGAAATTCGACAGGAAAATTGATCGGCGTGGCCTCGCAATCGAGTGAGATGCCCACGGGAGCGCGCGCTGCGGGCGATCATACGCGGGCGGCTCAGGCGATGCAATGGCCGTCGGCCGCGCGAAATCTCGCAGTGCGGCGGCAACGGAGGCTATTCAGCCGGCGACGATTCGTGGAGCAGCACTCGTCCGGTGACATATAGCAGCACCAGAACGGCGACCACCAAGAGAGCGAACGCCGCGCCATGGGCCGTAAGAAACACGAGCACGCGATTCCCGTAGCGCACCGCCAGAATTCCCTCGGCGAAATACCGCAGACCCCGCCCGAGAAGAATTGCAGTAGCGAAAGTCCGAATAGGAACCTGGAACACACCCTCAGCCAGAACAAAAATCTTAAAGGGAAATGGCGGCGGCAGAATCGCGGGCACAAAAGCGCTGAAAAATCCGTTGCGATCCACCCAGCGTTTGATCTTGGCCGCCTTGGACCTCGCATGACGGTGAAAATATGCTTCCCCGCCCGCCCTCGCCAGCAGGTAAAGCCAAATGCAGCCGCCCAGCGAGCCGAGCGCGGACATCGCGGCGTAGTAAGGCATTCGGCCGGGATGCGTCATCGAAAGCTGGATCACCAGCGCATCAGTGATGAAAGGAAATGACAGCACCGAGGAATCCAGGAACGCGACGACGAAAAGTCCTCCGCCTCCGAGCGAGCCGACCAGGTGCTCGAGCCATCCGGGAATTTTCTTGGGCTGACCCATCGGCGTGCCGCACTCCGCAAAAATCCCGACGATTGTAGCAGAGTTGTTCCACGCCTCCGCCGCCCCCGCGCCAGACTCGCGAACCGCTTCGAATCGAAAATTGCCCAACTGCCTCCCCTCGGCTAAACTTCTTTGCGGGAACACAACTCCAACCGATGACCAATCTCGACTCACTCAACGATCGCCAGCGCGAAGCAGTTGAAACCACCGAAGGCCCCGTCCTCGTCCTCGCCGGCGCGGGAACCGGCAAGACCCGCGCGATTACTTATCGCGTCGCGCACCTCATCGAAAAAGGCGTGCCCGCTCACGCCATCCTGGCCGTGACCTTCACGAACAAAGCCGCCGGTGTCATGAAGGAACGCATCGGTGAGCTTCTCCAGTCGAGCGGGCGGAGCGGATTCGACGTGTGGGTCTCCACTTTCCATTCCTTTTGCGCCCGCCTGCTCCGCCGCGAAGCCGAAGCGCTCGGTCTGCCGCGTGATTTTGCGATCTACGACGACGACGAACAGACGGCCGCGGTGAAGCGCGCTCTTGCGGCTGCCGATCTTTCCACCGAAGACTATCCCCCGCGCGGCGTCCGCGCCCAGATCAGCCACGCGAAAAATAACGGCATCACTCCCGAAGAAATGGAATCGCAAGCCACCGCGGCGCAGGACCTCGGCCGCAAAGACGTCGCCAAAGCCTTCCGCGCCTACCAGGAACTTCTGCGCAAGGCTAGCGCCCTCGATTTCGACGATCTTCTACTGCGAGCCGTGGAACTGCTGCGCACCAAGCGCGACGTCCGCGAGCGTTGGAGCGCACGTTTCCAATATGTAATGGTCGATGAATTTCAGGATACCAATGCCGCGCAGGAAGAGCTGGTCCGCTTGCTCGCGGGCGCTCGAAAAAACGTCTGCGTGGTGGGCGATGAGGACCAGTCCATCTACGGCTGGCGCGGCGCTCGCGCCGGCAATCTCAAAAAATTCACCGCCGACTTTCCGGACGCCAAGCTGATTCGCCTCGAGGAAAACTACCGCTCCACGCAAACCATTCTCGATGCCGCGGCGGCCGTGGTGGGCAATAATTCCGACCGCCTGGGAAAAACGTTGCAGGCCACGCTCGGCGCAGGCGATGCCGTGGAATATTTCGAGGCCCAGGACGCTCCAGCCGAAGCCGAATACATCATCGGGCAAATTTCAGCGATCGTTCGCAATGATTCCGACGCGCGCGTCGCCGTGCTCTACCGCACCGGCGCGCAGTCGCGATCGTTTGAGGAAGTATTGCGCCGCCTCGGTATTCGCTATCGCGTGGTCGGCGGATTCAGTTTCTACGAGCGCGCCGAAGTCCGCACCGCGTTGGCCTACGTGCGCCTGCTCTTTCATCCCGAGGATGACGTAGCTCTGCTCCGCGTGCTCAACACTCCGCCGCGCGGCATCGGTGCGACCACTGTCGCCACGCTCGAAGCCCGCGCCAAAGAGACCAGCCAGTCTCTCTGGGCTGTGATCCGCGAAGGCAGTGTCGCAGCCTCCGCGCGCGCCAGAACCAGTGGCTCGCTCAACGCTTTCCGCGAACTGATCGAAACCCTCCAGGAAGAAACCGCCGGCCTCGCGCCCGAGCAATTGATCGAGAAAGTTCTCAGCCGCACCTCGTTGCTCGATTGGGTCGAGCAGCAGGACAATCTCGAACACACTTCGCGCGCCGAAAACCTCCGCGAACTCGCCAACGCCATGGCCGACGCCGAAGCCCAGGGCGAAACACTCCAGGACGTTCTCGACCACGCCGCGTTGGTCGCTGATTCCGACGAATACGACGCCAGCATTCCTGTCTCGCTGATGACTTTGCACAGCGCCAAAGGCCTCGAATTTGACGCCGTCTTTCTCGCCGGTCTCGAAGAAGGATTGCTCCCCCATGGACGCTCGCTCGATTCGAAATCTCAGGTCGAGGAAGAGCGCCGGCTTTTCTACGTCGGCATGACCCGCGCCAAGCGGCGCCTCGGCATCTCCCGCGCCATTTACCGCCGCAGCTACGGCGAAGAGCGCTTGCGCGCTTCCCTGCCCTCGCGATTTCTGGCCGAGTTGCCGGCGGAGTTGATCCGCGCCGCGGAAGGATCGCTATCCGCGCCGGGCGAAACGCGCCGCTATGAGACCGATCCGGATTATGCAGACAGCTACGAATACCGCCGCCGGATGAGCGGCGCAGCGGGCGCGAGCACGAGCGCCGGTGCCTACGGGAGGCCCGGTTACGGCATCG
>JBAVQT010000228.1:0-9893 GCA_049694295.1 Candidatus Acidiferrales bacterium | reverse complement strand
GAAGAGCAGGTGGCGCGGCGCTATCCGGAATTTCCGATTCGGCGGGGCGTGCTGAGCTGGGAAGACTATTTGCCGCCGCTAAGCCCGGGACTGCTCCGGCTGCTGGAGAGCCACGAGAGTGCGATGGCGGCGTCATGACATTTCTGGAAAATATTCTGGAGCGATTAGGGAAGCGCGCGAGTTCGCCGGTGCTGGCGGAAGTGCGCGACGGGGCGCTATTGCCGGTGACCGGCAGCGCGTTTCTGGGGATGGTGCAGCAGGCGCGGAAATTTCTGGGAGCGCGCGGACTGAAACGAGGGGATCGCTGCGTGTTGCTGGCGCCCAACAGCATCGAGTGGGCGGCGCTGGACCTGGCGATGATGGCGCAGGGCCTGGTGGTGGCGCCGCTATACGCGCGGCAGGCGCCGGCCGAACTGGTAGCGATGATGAAGGACGCGATGCCCGCGCGGATCTGCTGCGGCGACGCGGCGCTGGCAGCGGAGATCAATCGGCTGTGGCCGGGCGCGCCGAAAATAACATTGCTGGAAAGCGTGTTTCTGCATGCGAGCACGGCTCCGGCGCCGCCGCTGCAGCACTCGGACGCCGAGGTGGTGACGATAATCTACACGTCGGGGACATCGGGCGAGCCGAAGGGCGTGATGCTGACGGCTGGAAATGTAAATTACATGGTAGGCTGCACGACGGAGAAGCTAAATCAACTGATGGACGGAGCGACGGGGGCCGGGGCGAACGGCGAGCCGGAACGAATTTTCCACTACGCGCCCTTCTGCTTTGCCGCTTCGTGGATGCTGCTGCTTTCGGCGCTTTCGCGCAACAGCACGCTGACGCTTTCGACCGACCTCTCTAAACTTTCAGGCGAATTGAAGCTGGCCGCGCCGAACTATTTCCTGAACGTGCCCACGCTGCTGGAGCGGGTGCGCACGAAGATCAACGAGGCAGTGCAGGACCGCGGCGGATTTGCCGCGAAGGTGTTCGGGAATGCGCAGGACGCGTACCGGCGCGAGCAGGAGAAGAAATCCAGCTTCAGCGATTCGCTGTGGCTGCGGCTGGCGAACTGGATGATTTTCCCCGCTATACGCCAGAGCATCGGGCCAAATCTGAAGGCGCTGATCTGCGGGTCCGCGCCATTGGCCGCGGAAACGCAGCTTTTTTACATGATGCTGGGTATTCCGGTGTTGCAGGCCTATGGGCTGACGGAAACGACCGCGATTTGCACGCTGGACGATCCGAAAGGCGCGGCGCCGGGACGCGTGGGACGAGCTGTGCCGGGCGTGGAAATGAAAGTGGGAGAGAACGACGAAATTCTGGCGCGCGGGCCGAATATTTTCGCGGGCTATTGGCAGCGTCCGGCGGAAACGGAAAAGGCGCTGGAGGGCGGATGGTTTCACACCGGGGATCAGGGCGACGTGGACGCGAGCGGGAACTGGCGAATTACCGGGCGGCTGAAGAATTTGATCATTCTGAATTCGGGCCACAACGTCGCGCCCGAACCAATCGAGGAAGCGCTGGCCGCAAAATTGCCGGAGGCCGAGCACGTGGTACTGATCGGCAACCAGCGCGGATATTTGAGCGCGTTGGTGACTACGATCCGGGTGGACGGCGCGGGCGAGAAGACCGGCCTGAGCGGAGAAAAAGTCCAGTCCGCTCTGGACGAACTGAATCCCACGCTGCCGCACTACAAGCAGATTCGCGCATTTGAAGTGATCGCCGAGCCGTTCATGCCGGAAAACGGTCTGCTGACCGGGAATGGGAAATACAAGCGCGAGGCGATCGCCGCACGTTATGCCGCGGAAATCGAGCGGCTGTACCAGAAGAAGGGCTCGAGCGCATGAACTCGAAGCAGTTCACGGGAAAGACGCTTTCATGGAGCCTGGAGAACGGCACGATCGAGCTGCGGCTGGACCGCGCGCCGTGCAATGAGATCGGGTCGGCGACGCTTGCGGACCTGGAGAGATTCGCGGAGGCGCTGGATGAGCTGGAGAGCGAGGCGCACGCGCTGATCATTTACAGCGCGCGAAGCGAGGGATTTTGCGCCGGCGCCGATTTGCGCGAGCTATATCACGAATCGCAGAAAGCGGCTTTGCCGGAGAGAGCGGGCAGGCTGCGCGATTTTTTGGAGCGCATTCATCGCGTGGCCAACCGGATTGACGACTCGCCGCTGACGACCATTGCGGCGGTGCACGGGGTAACGTTTGGCGGCGGATTCGAGCTGGCACTGCTTTGCGACCTGATCGTGGCCGACAAGATGGCGCGATTCTGCTTTCCGGAGTTGCGGCTGGGGCTGATTCCGGGCTTCGGCGGAATCCCGCGGCTGAAACGCGATCTGGGTAACGGCGTGGTGCGCGATCTGCTGCTGACGGGGCGCAGCATCAATGCGGCGAAAGCGCAGACGGTGGGATTGGTGAGCCAGGTGACGGGCGAAGGTGATGCGCTGCGCGTAGCTCGGGCGACGGCTTCGCAACTGAAGAAGTTCGATCGCGGGACGGCGGTGGCCGCGAAGAGATTCATCAAGCCCATACCGCACGAGGAGTTGCGGCGAGAGATCGAGATCTTTTGCGAATTGTTCGCGCGTCCGGCGGTGCAAGAGGGGCTGCGAAAGTTTGTGGAAAGCACGGACGCGCTGCCGTATCTGCCATAGAACGGCCGATCGATTCGCGCGCGGCGGCAGAACGGCCGGAGCGGCGGCAAGTGTGGCAAAATAACCGAGGCCATCAAGAAGAGCATGAACACCATCGAAAAAACGACGGATGAGATACTTTCGCTGGCGGCCGAGCATTTCAAGGTGCCGCGCGAGGGGCTATCGCCCGACGACGATTTTTTCAAGAAGCTGGACATCAACAGCCTGCAAGCTCTGGACCTGCTGACGCGAATCGAACAGCATTTTCAGATCGAGCTGCCCGATTACGAACTGCAGGGCGTCAGCGACTTTCGCACGCTGGCCGAGCGCATCCAGTCGCGTCTGTGATGCTGGACCTCAAACAATATGATTCGCTGGGCGCCGCGCTGCGCGCGGCGATGGGCCGCTGGCCCGGCGAAATCTGCCTGATCGAAGCCGATCGCGACCGCGAAAAGGCTCGCCTCACCTACCGGCAATTCGAAGAAGCGGCGATGCCGCTGGCGCGCGCCATGCAACAGGCCGGATTCCGCGAAGGAACGCGCGCGGCAATCCTGATGACCAACCAATCGAAATGGCTGATCTCGGCGTACGCGATTTTTTTTTGCGGCGGGGTGCTGGCGCCGCTGGATTACAAACTGACGCCGGAAGAGCAGGCTAAACTGCTGGCGCATTCGGGCGCGGAGTTTCTGATTACGGAGTACCACATATGGCGCGCACTGGCGCAGCTGGAGGGATTCACAGCCGGCGGACCGCGGGTGGCGCTGGTGACGGAAGCGCCACAGAGCGCGGATATGGGGAGCGCCGAACGGTGGGAAGAGTTTCGCGCCGAGGGCGAGCCGGAATTTGTGGCGCGGCGGCGCGGCGATGCGGCTTGCATCGTGTATTCGTCGGGCACGGGCGGGCGGCCGAAGGGCTGCGTGCTGACGCACGGAAATTATCTGGAGCAGTGCATCGCACTGACATCTCTCTACCCATTCTGGCCGGGTGTGACTTATCTGAGCATTCTACCGACAAACCACGCGATCGATTTCATGGTGGGATTCATCGGGCCGTTCACGTGCGGCGCGACCGTGGTGCACCTGCGGACTCTGCGGCCGGAATTTATTCGCGAGGCGTTCACGAAATACAAAATCACTTACATGGCGCTGGTGCCGGCGGTGCTGAAAAGCCTGGAGCGCGGACTGCGGCAGAAATTTGACGAATTGCCGCGGGGGCGGCGGCGCGTGCTGAATGCATTGATTGCGACCAACCGCGCGCTGACGCGCCGACGGCCGAATCCGAGGCTCAGCCGGGCGTTGCTGGGGCAGGTGCATGCCGGGTTTGGCGGCGGACTGCGCGCGTTGTTTGTGGGAGGCGCTTTCACGGAGCCGTCGACGCTGCAATTTTTTTACGATTTGGGAATTCCGGTCGGCAACGGCTACGGATGCACGGAGGCGGGCACGGCGATCACCCTGAATGATTTCAAACCGTTCCGCGCCGACACCGTGGGCAAGCCGCTGCCGGGAATGGAGCTGCGAATCGCGGCGCCGGACGCCGATGGGATTGGCGAAGTGGCGGTACACAGCAAGACGCTGATGTCAGAGTATCTGAATGAGCCGGAGATGACGGCTGAGACGATTGTGGACGGCTGGCTGATGACGGGCGATCTGGGGCGACTGGATGCAACCGGACATTTGCAACTCTTCGGACGAAAGAAAAACATGATCGTCACCGAAGAAGGGAAAAACATTTATCCGGAAGACATCGAGACATATTTCGAGAGCCTGCCGGTGAAAGAGTCTTGCGTGTTCGCGGCGAATTATCTATGGCCGACGCGGACAATGGCAGGGGAGCAACTGGTGCTGGTGATACATCCGGAGCAGGGCCGAGCGGTGACACCGGAACTGCTCGAGGAGATACGGCGGCGAAATCAACGGCTGCTGAATTACAAGAGAATCAGCGGGCTGGTGGCGTGGGAGCGGGATTTCCCGCGGACCGCTTCGCTCAAAATCAAGCGGCTGGAATTGGCGGAGCAGATGCGGAAATCGCTGGAGCGCAGCGCGGTGACGCCGCTGTGAGAGAGCGCTTTCTGGCAATCGTAAATCCGGCGGCGGGCGGGGGAAAGTGCGGGCGACTGGCGCCGGCGGCGCTGCGACGGGTGCGCCAGGCGGGCCTGGAACTAGACGTGGTTGAAACGACTCGCGCGGGCGATGCGACGGAAATCGCGCGAGAGGCTTACCAGCGCGGAGTACGGAATTTCCTGGCAGCGGGCGGCGATGGGACTTCGTATGAGATTGTGAACGGACTTTTTCCGGAGGCTCTGGCTGGCGGGCGGGCGGCGCTGGGATTCCTGCCGCTGGGCACGGGCAATTCGTTTCTCAGGGATTTCAGCACGCGCGGCGCGGACCACACGATCGAAGCGCTGGCGACCGGAGAGCGGCGCGCGTGCGATGTGATTCGCCTGAAGCACGCGACGGGAGAAATTTACTATATCAATCTGCTGAGCCTGGGCTTCCCTGCCGAGGTGGGCGAGACGACGAACCGGCGGTTCAAGCGCTGGGGGGAGCTGGGCTACATTTTCGGCGTGCTGACGCGGCTGGCACGGCTCGAGCATTTGACGTTTCCGTATCGCCTGGGGGACGACGCGGAGTGGGAACGGCGGCCGTGCCTTTATCTGGCATTCAGCAACAGCAAATTCACGGGCGGACAGATGATGATCGCGCCAAACGCGGACGCAACTGACGGCCAGATCGAATGCGTGCGATGGGGGCCGATCGGGCGACTGGGCCTGCTGGCAACGTTTCCGCGCCTTTTTACGGGGACGCACATCCACCACAAGCTGGCGTCGCGCGCGGCGGCACAGCGAGTGGAATTCGCGCTGGATGGTCCGGCGAACGCCATGGTGGACGGCGAGATTCTGAAGCTGGAATGCCGATCGCTGGAAATTCTGCCCGGCGCGTTGGACGTGTTCGCATGAAGAACGCGTGGTGGAAGCTGCGCGCGGCGGCGCTGTGGGTAGTGAGCGGACTGCATTTCGCGGTGGTGGCCACGCTGCTGCTGGCGATGGGAGCGGCGATCGATCCGCGAAAGAACGATTGGCCGCAGCGCTTGTTTTTCAGGAATATCCTGCGGCTGGCGGGGGTGGGATTCGAGGTGCGGCGGTCGCCGGGGTTCGACGCGAAGGCGACGAGCATCTTCATCAGCAATCACGTGAATCTTTTCGACCCATTCGTGATCTATTCGGCGATTCCACAATTCGTACGGGGCTTCGAGCTGGAATCGCATTTCAAAATTCCGATTTACGGGTGGCTGATGGGCCGCTTCGGCAACGTGGCGGTGCCCGACACACCAAGCCGCGAAGGGCTGGAGATCATGCAGAAATCCGCGAAGGCCGCGCTCGATTCGGGCGTCAGCCTGATCGCGTTCGCGGAGGGATCACGGACGCGCGATGGGCGGGTGAAACCGTTCAAGAAAGGAATATTCAATCTGGCGCAGAAATTCGGCGCGCCGGTGACGCCGATGAGCATCGTAGGGTCGTATGAATTTTTTCAGACCGGCAACTGGGTGATGTATCCGGCGAAGATCGTGGTCTACCTGCATGACACGATCGACACCACGAAAATCGCGCGAGGCGACGTGGATGCGCTGCGACAGCGGGTGCAGGAGATCGTGGCTGGGCCGGTGGAAGAGGCGATGCGGGAAAGAACAAGTCAGAAGGATTGAGATGTGCTGGCCTCGGGCAGCGAGCGGCCAGCGCGCAATTCCTGCCAGGTGTAAACCACGCGATGAATCACGGTGACCGTGGAGATGACGGCGATGACCCACAGCACCGGTCCCATACGCAGAAACAATCCTCCCAGGATCAAGAGCACGAGTCGTTCGGGGCGCTCCATGAAACCAACCTTGCAGGATGGAATCAGCGATTCGGCGCGCGCGCGGGAGTAGCTGACCATGAAGGAGCTGGCCATGGCGACGGCGGCGAGCGTCATATAAAACGGGCGGCCGATCAGCGTGTAATAAACCGCCAAGCCGATGTAGAGCGCGAGATCGGAGTAACGATCGAGAGTGGAATCGAGAAACGCGCCGAAGGCGGTGACGCGACCGACGCGGCGGGCGACCTGACCATCGGCCATGTCCAGAAATCCCGCGAGAAACAGGACTGCAGCGGCGCGGCGAAAACTGCCAAATGCAAAGAGGGCGGCGGCCCAGGAATTCACGGCGAGGCCGAGAAAAGTAAACATATTGGGCGTGAGGCCGGTGGCGGCGAGGACGCCTACAACGCGGCGCAAGAGCCATCCGCCGCCTTCGCCGATCCAGTAGGTGATGGGTTTGCTGCGCTCGGTAGAACTATTTGGCATTAAGGGAAATCATACAACGGAACGGGTGCCGCAGAGCAGCGAGTCGCGGTGAGGCGGAGGTGGAGCCAGGCAAATCGACACGGATGAAGAGCTAGCGGCGAGCGAGCTGAATTTCACGAGGCTGGCGAGGCAGGAGCATCTTGGGCTCGGTGGCGGCCTGGACTTCGGCGGGCGAGAAGCCGGGCGCGATTTCGCGGAGGACCAGGCCGTCGGGGGTGACGTCAATTACGGCGAGATCGGTGATGATGGTGTTGACGCATTCGATGGCGGTTAGCGGAAATGTGCATTGCGTTACGATTTTTGGCGCGCCGTCTTTGGCGGTGTGTTCCATGGTGACGATCAAGCGCTGGGCGCCGACAGAAATATCCATCGCGCCGCCGATGCCGCCCGCGCCTTTCGCGCCGGGCACGCGCCAGTTGGCCAGATCACCCTTTTCGGAGACCTGCAGGCCGCCGAGGACGCAAACATCGAGATGACCGCCGCGCGTCATGACATGGGCATCGGCCTGATGAAAAAAAGAAGCGCCGGGCATTAGGGTGACGGGAACTTTCATGGCGTCAACCAGGTCGTAATCTTCCTGGCCGGGTTTGGCGCGCGGGCCCATGCCGAGAATTCCGTTTTCGCTATGGAAATAGATAGCGATATCCGGCGGAACGTAAGCGGCGATCAAATTGGGAATTCCCCAGCCGAGATTTACATAGGCGCCGTCGGGCAGCTCGAGGGCGGCGCGCTCGGCAATCTGTTCGCGGGTGAGGCGCGGCTTAGACATAGCGCAGCCCCGGAGCGACCACGATGCGGTCGACGAAGATGGACGGCGTGACGATAATTTCGGGATCGAGGCTGCCGGTGGGGACGAGCTCCTCGACTTCGACGATGGTGGTGTCGCCGGCGGTGGCCATGACAGGATTGAAATTGCGCGCCGCTTTGCGATAGACGAGATTGCCAAGAGGATCGGCGCGCTGGGCGCGGATGAAAGCGTAGTCGGCGCCGAGCGAATCCTCGAGAATATAGCGCCTGCCGCGAATTACGCGCTCTTCCTTGCCGCGCGCCACCTCGGTGCCGACGCCGACAGGGGAAAAAAAAGCCGGAATGCCGGCGCCAAAAGCGCGCATGCGCTCGCAGAGAATTCCCTGGGGAACAAGCTCGAGCTCGATTTCGCCCGCGTCGAACTGCTGCTGAAAATAGTTGGCGCCCAGACCGGGAAAGGCAGCGACCACGCTGCGAATCTGGCGATTCTTGAAAAGAATGCCGGCCTCGCCATCGCCGGTGCCGCAATTATTGCTGATGATTTTCAGATTGCGGACGCCGCGGCGGGCCAGGGCTTGAATCAGATTGTTGGGGAATCCGGCGCCGCCAAAGCCGCCGAAAAGAATCGAAGCACCGTCGGGAATGTCGGCCACGGCTGCGTCAGGCGTGGCGAATAGTTTTTCTCTGCGAGCCATTATCTCCGGCCGGGCCAACAGTGCAAAGCGCCCTGTAGAGGGACATTCTAGTGCGAATCGGGGCGTTTGCCAAACCGTGTCATCGAGCAAGTCCATGGAGCATCAGCCAAGATGCAAGGGGCGGCAAGGCAAACGTCAAGGATGATCGTAGGTGGTGGCGGGCGGGGGCACGTAATCCTGACCGTATTTATTTTTGTGCGTGAGGGTGAAGTCGGGATTGGCGGTGAGAGTGATAATACCGAGCGAATCGCTGGCCGGAGAAATTCGCACCTCGCGGGTTAGGGAGCGCAGGTCGGCGGCGAGACTGCGTTCCGACCAGACGTGCAGTTCGTAGCGCCCGTCGGGAACGCCATGGATGTGGATCACGCCAGAGCGGTCGCTGACGGCGTAATAGGGAGTATCGAGCGCGACCACCACGGCGCTCATTTCCGGATGAATGTTGCAGAAGAGGTAGCTGACGCCGACGCGATCGAAGCGCACGGAATTCGTGGCGCCCGCTTCATAGAGTCCGAGATCGAATCGTTTGCCGTCGAACAAAGAAAAAACATTGTGGAAGAAAGGATCGCGATTGGGGAAGTCCACGGTGGAACCCACCGGAACGACCAGCAGGTGCGGCTCGAAACTTTTATTCTTCTGCACCAGTTTAGGCCTGGGGCCAGCCGCAGGAGGCGGAGGATCGACGCGCCGATCCAGCGGCTCGAGCCAGACAACCGCACCCGCGGGGCTCTTCATGCTGGCTGACTCTTTCGCGGTGCCGCGAGTCCTGACCTGGATTTGAGCGGTCACGTCGGCCTGCTGCGCGAGCGCGGGCAGAGTGAAAAACCCCAGGAACGCCGCAACGCACGCGATTTGGCGAAGCAGGTTGGCTGGCATCAGAAGAGATATCCCACGCTCAAGTTGATGTGGTTCGCCGTGTTCGGGTTGCCGTCGAGCACGGACGTCCTCAGACGGCGGTATTCGATCGAATAAACGATGTCAGAGCGCGGGCGATAAATGAAATTGACCATGGGGGTCAGATTGCGATTAAAGAGCTCTCCATAGTATCCCGTGTTTCCGCCGTATTCGCGAAGCTCGGATGCAAAAGGATTGTCGAGGCCGAGCCCGCCGTTGAACTGAAACTTCGGCGAAAGCTTCAATTTGAGCTGCGCCCAGCCTCCGATGGAATCGAGACCCACAATTTCGGTGGCGGGATCGATGAATGAGCCCTCCCAAATGACAGTCTGGCCGATGCCTCCGCCGAGACCTCCGATGGCGCGGCCGCGGTAGAACTGCCCCGTGAATTCGACCCTGCTGCCCAGCGGCAGCGACAAATCCAAGGTGCCGGCCCAACCGTCTACCTTGCGGTCGAAACCCCAATCCTGGCGGCCATAGTAACCGCCAGCGCCGAAGGTCATGATTTGGCCGAAGGCGGCTCGGGAATATGAGACTCGCGCCGCGTAGGCCGGCTGGCCGGAACTTTCTCCCCAGGTCGGCGTGCGCTGATACTGGAATTGCGGT